>JBEGUE010000020.1:0-3386 GCA_041179045.1 Pseudomonadota bacterium | reverse complement strand
TGCCAACGCTTAGTGGATGTTGGATGCCAAGCTGTGATGCCTTGGGCTGCTCCAATTGGAACAGGTCAAGGCCCTTTAAATCCCTATGCATTAAAACTCTTTCGTGACCGTCTGAAGGTTCCACTATTGGTAGACGCTGGCTTAGGCCTTCCCTCACATGCATGCAGCGTGATGGAGTGGGGTTTTGATGGCGTTTTACTCAATACGGCTGTTGCATTAGCCGATGACCCAGTGGCGATGGCTAAAGCATTTGCAATGTCAGTCGATGCTGGCCGCACTGCCTATCTCTCTGGCGCCATGAAAGCCCAGCAGTCAGCCCAAGCTAGTACACCATTAGTTGGTACGCCCTTTTGGCATCAAAGTTAAAAAGTAAATCAGATGAGCTTAGTGCGCGACCTTGCAGATCAAATTGTTGCAGCCCATGTCAAGGATGATGTGTGCTTACCGATCCCAGCGTACAGCATGTCATCACCCCCACCAAAAATTGATAATGAGCACGCAGCAGATCACTATGAGCTGGCAGGCGCACTAGCATCGATTGAAATGGGCTTTATCGAATGTGATGCCAAAGTGTTAGGCAAGGCTTGGTCACGCATGACTCACCAAGATGGTGGATTTAATTCCTCTAAATGGCCCTCTAGGCCTGAGCATTTTGATTTGCTCCCTTGGACGCGCAATATGAACCCCAATGCTTTTGCGGAGTGTCCTCAGCGCTTGGGTTTATATGCTGTTATGCCAGATGCTGATTGGGTAAAACGCGCTATTGAGGCTGAAGTGCCAACGGTACAGCTGCGCCTCAAATCAGATGATCGTCAGTTGATCCGTAAGCAGATTGCGCAATCTGTTGAGGCAGTCAAAGGCACTAAGAGTCTGCTCTTTATTAATGATTATTGGCAAGAAGCGATTGAAGCTAATGCTTACGGCGTGCATTTAGGCCAAGAAGATTTAGAGGTGGCAGATTTAGATGCGATTCGATCTGCAGGTCTACGCTTAGGCCTGAGCACTCATGGCTATGCTGAAATGGTTTATGCAGATCGCTTCTGCCCGAGTTATATTGCCATGGGCGCAGTCTTTGCAACCAATCTAAAAAAGATGGCTACCGCTCCGCAAGGCTTAGGGCGTTTATATAAATATGCTCAATTAATGGGCCACTATCCTTTAGTAGCTATTGGCGGCATTGATGAAAGCAGTATTCATGCAGTAGCACAAAGCGGTGTTGGCTCCGTTGCGGTTGTCAGAGCAATCAATGGGTCAAGTGATCCAAAGACAGCAGTCAAGAGGCTGCAAGAGTTGATGAAAACCTAAGGCTGAATCATCAGTCTTTATTTTCTATTCTTTAGTACTTGCCCTCTTCCTCTGGCAAGGCAGTCGGATAGAAATCATGCATATGCCATAAAGGTCCTGGGCCCTCACCAATACTTAAGAAGCGCCCTTTCTCCAGCCCTGCCTCAACATAAGAAATTGCCTTAGCAACCGCATGAGAAAGATCATGACCATCTGCTAAATAAGTTGCAATCGCTGAGGATAGAGAGCAGCCAGTACCATGGGTGTTTGGCGTGTTTACACGGTAGTGCTTAAATTCTTTAGATTGAACTACCTCAAGACCATCTTCAATGGTTCGCCACATTAGAAAATCCGTCAGTTGAGTATGGCTAGCATCCAGATGTCCGCCCTTGATCAAGACCGCCTGAGGACCCATCTCGAGCAACTCTTCAGCTGCCATCTTGAAATCCTTCACCCCATAGATCTCACGACCCAAGAGTAAGCCAGCCTCTTCCAAATTAGGAGTGATTAAGCTCGCCATCGGAAATAACTCTTTAATCATGGCCTGCGCAGTGTCATCGCCGCCAAGACTGGCGCCTGAAGTAGCTCTTAATACTGGGTCTAAGACAATTCTTTTGGCTCCATGGCGCTTGAGTGCTGCTGCCACGGTGCGAACGATTTCTGGACTGGCCAACATGCCTATCTTGACGATGTCCACCCCAATATCCATAAATACCGCGTCGATCTGAGCCTCAACCACATCAAGATCAATATCCTGAATACGAGTGACACCCAAAGTGTTCTGGGCGGTAATAGCCGTGATGGCCGTCATCCCGTATCCACCCAGGGCTGCAATGACTTTGAGGTCGGCCTGAATGCCCGCGCCACCGCCACTATCGGACCCGGCGATAGTCAATACTTTGGGGATCTGTACAGAACTTGGAGTAGATGATTTCATCTTGCTATAATATCGGCTTATTCCTCGATAGCTCAGTTGGTAGAGCGCCGGACTGTTAATCCGTAGGTCCCTGGTTCGAGCCCAGGTCGAGGAGCCAGATACAAGAAAACCACCTTTTTAGGTGGTTTTTTCTTTGGTGATCCAGGTGAATCGATTGGCCCTAGATCAAGCCCTTCTTTTTCAGATTAGCAAGGCGGTTATTTAGAGTCTTAATAGTGAGAAGATTGAATTTGTCGCCTTCCGACCAATTGCTGCCCTTCCACTCAATACCTTCTGGCGTGACAATGGCAAAAGGCTCTTTACCCTCTTTGGCGTAACTCTCCAAAATAGCAATGAGAGCGGGGCGATCATCGGATCCTCCGGCATCTTTAATAGCATCTAAGATGGGCTTGGTGATTGTGTCGCCATAGGTGACTTTGGAGTCTGGATGTTTTGGCGCTACTGGCTCATCAAAGATGTATTCGTGCGGCCACTCAAATACATTTCTAGCTGAATTTTTTACCGACTCTGGACTTACTGCAGTACTTGTAGGATTTTTAGGATCGATCGGTAAATTTAGCCCCGTGATCCAGACTTCGAATTCTGCAATACGGGCATAGCGTTTTTCTTCACTATCGCGCTTTTGCTCTTCTTGAGAAAGCAACAAAGTAACCCAAGCCCAGGCAATATCTTTGGGTATAGCAAATTCTTGAGCCAAGATACCGCTGGCTTTTTTTAGGATGGGTTTGGATGTAAGTTTTGTCATTGCGTTCTTTCTGAATTCTTGAGTAGGCGCCTTCAATTCAAGTGGAAAGGCGCTCCACAGACCCCGTAGGATACTCTCCATTAGCTAGCTGCTGATCTAAAATACACAGATAAACCCAGATCTAGCTACCTCTAGAGCCTTCTAGCTCAGTAAATTTAGCAAGAATGTCTGTATTCACTAAAATGACCCCATGACTAAGATTCCAGAACTTCTCGCCCCTGCCGGTAGCCTCTCCATGTTGCGTACCGCTTTTGACTTTGGCGCTGATGCCATTTATGCCGGACAGCCACGTTATTCCCTGCGAGTACGTAATAACGACTTCGGAAAAATGGAGACTCTTAAAGAGGGTATTGATACTGCCCATGCTTTAGGTAAGAAGTTTTATCTGGTTTCTAACTTGCTGCCCCATGGCGGTAAGAC
>JBEGUE010000019.1:0-10789 GCA_041179045.1 Pseudomonadota bacterium | reverse complement strand
GCGCATTGGCCACGATATTTTGATTCCACCAAAAGGCCAGGGTAACGCTAAATTAGGTCAAGTGGTCAGTGTCGAGATCATTGACTATCCAGATAGCTACCGTCAAGCCGTGGGTCGTGTTGTCGAGGTGCTAGGTGAAATCGATGATCCCGGTATGGAAATCGAAATTGCAGTCCGTAAATATGGCGTCCCCCACGAATTTTCAGCAGCCGCAAAAAAAGAAGCAGAAGCTCTACCTGATACCGTTCAACAATCTGATCTGGAAGGCCGCGTGGATTTGCGCGATGTTCCTTTGGTCACTATTGACGGTGCTGATGCCCGTGACTTTGATGATGCAGTGTATTGCGAGCCGGTTATGTACGGCAAGAGCAAGGCTTGGCGCCTCATTGTCGCCATCGCTGATGTATCTCATTACGTAAAGCCAGGACAGCCTTTAGATGACGAGGGACTCCTACGTGCGACCTCAGTGTATTTCCCAAGACGGGTAATACCGATGCTGCCGGAGAAGATCTCGAATGGCCTTTGTTCTTTGAACCCTGGGGTTGATCGCTTATGTATGGTGTGTGATTCGGTGGTGGATCACAGTGGTGTGGTGTTGGCTTATCAGTTCTATCCCGCAGTCATGCATTCTGCGCAGCGCTTTACATACGATACCGTCTGGGAGATTCTCTCCAACAGCAAGGGTCCGGAAGCGACACGTTTTGCGCAGTTCAGACCTCTGCTGACAAATCTTTATTCACTTTACAAAATTTTGCTAGATGCACGTCAAAAACGTGGCGCTATTGAGTTTGAAACAACAGAAACTCAAATCATTAGTAATGAGCTGGGCAAGATTTTGCGTATTGAGCCCCGTCTACGCAACGATGCACATCGCTTGATCGAGGAGTGCATGTTGACGGCTAACGTCTGTGCTGCTGACTTTATCGATAAGAACAAGCATCTGAGTTTGTATCGTGTGCACGGTGAACCTTCCGAAGAGAAGCTGGTTACCTTGCGCCAAGTTTTACGTACCTCAGGCTTGTCATTGGGCGGCGGTGAAAAGCCGAAACCAAAAGACTATGCCAAGCTGATGCGCGAAATTAAAGAGCGTCCCGATGCCAATATGCTGCAGTCAGTTGTTTTGCGTTCTATGCAGCAGGCAATGTACCAGCCTGATAACGAGGGTCACTTCGGCCTTGCGTATCCTGCGTATTCTCATTTCACAAGTCCGATTCGTCGTTATCCTGACCTCTTGACTCATCGCGTCATCAAAGCAATTCTGGCTAAGAAACCTTACACGCCGGTATTGCCGCCAACCGTTCCCTTAAATCTTACTTTGCCTCGCAAAGGTAAGGGTCGCGAAAATGCCGTGAATGCTAAGAAGTCTCATAGCGATGCTAAAGAGGCTGCCGCTAATGGTACCCGTTTACCTAAATTTCCCAAGGGGGCTAATGCAGCACTGCCTATTTGGGGTCAGTTGGGTGTGCATTGCTCATCGAATGAGCGCCGTGCAGATGAGGCATCTCGTGATGTAGAAGCTTGGCTCAAGTGCTATTACATGCGCGATCATTTGGGTCAGGAATATGCTGGCACAGTTACTGGAGTAGCTACATTCGGTTTATTTATCCAACTGGAAAATCTCTTTGTTGAGGGCATGATCCATGTGACTGAACTGGGTGGTGATTACTTCCAATACGATGAAGCCCGTCAAGAATTACGTGGCGAGAGAACTGGCATCCGTTATCGCTTAGGTGATCGGGTTCACGTTTTAGTCAGCCGAGTAGACCTAGACGCTCGTAAGATTGAATTTAGTTTGGTGAAATCGGTTGGTTTAGAACCAGGTGGAACCACTAATCGCCGCCAAATTGTATTGGCTAGCGATACCGGTAGACCCAATAAAAAAGCTGCACCTAAAAAAGGTCGCCCTGGTAGCAAAGAACCGCAGAAGCATTCTGGAGTGAATGTTAATGCCGCCAAATCTGCCGGTAACCTGGGTGCAAATCAATCTAAGAATCAAGCTGGCCGCACCGCAAGTAAAGTGGCGAAGTCTGGGAAGCCTACAAGACCTGCTGGCAAACCTGCGGGTACAAAGCCACCTGTTCGTAGCACTAAAGCGCGTCGTAAATAAGTATCAATATCAGATCGAGATAAGTAAAGATGAAGCAAATATTAGTTGGTTTTCATGCAGTACAAACACGCTTACGGGTGGACGCAGCAAGTCTGAAGTCAGTTTATTTTGATCCTAGTCGGCGTGACCGCCGTATGGGTGACTTTCTTAAGCAGGCCGAAGAAATTCTTGGTGAAAGATTGCATGCCGCCGATGCAGAACGTCTTCACAAGCTAGCGGGGCATGATCGCCATCAAGGTGTGGTGGCCCTGGCAGAGAAGATGACCATTGCTAGGACTATTACTGAGGTAGTTGAAGATGCGCAAAGTAATCAAAGCAAGGTGATGTTTCTGGTCTTGGATGGCGTAACTGATCCACATAACTTTGGTGCATGCTTGCGAGTCGCTGATGGTGCTGGTGTAGATGCTGTTGTTATTCCGAAAGATCGTTCGGCCTCAATTAATGCCACTGTGAGTAAAGTGTCGAGCGGTGCTTCTGAGGTAATGCCTGTCATTACTGTTACAAATCTGGTTCGAAGCATGAAAGAAATGCAAGAAGCGGGTGTTTGGCTAATTGGTACCGATGATGAAGCTGAAAAATCGATTTACGACTTAGATCTGACTGGCCCCATCGGTATTGTTATGGGCGCAGAGGGCGAGGGCATGCGCCGCTTAACCCGCGAGACTTGTGATGAGTTGGTGCGTATTCCGATGAAAGGTGTCGTAGAGAGCCTGAACGTATCCGTTGCCAGTGGCGTCTGTTTGTATGAGGCATTAAGACAGCGCTTATCTAAAGAGTCTAAATAGTCAACTGCTTCACAAATTGCTCTAGTTGAGCTGGCGGAAGGGCGCCACTAATACGGTGCACTTCTTTGCCGCCCTTAAACCCTGCTAGGGTTGGTATTGAGCGGATATTCCATTGCGATCCGAGTAGCTGCTCTACCTCGGTATTGACTTTCACAAACAAAACTTGATTAGCATGACTAATGGCGCTTGCCTGAAAGGTTGGTCCAAACATTTTGCAGGGCCCGCACCATGGCGCCCAGAAATCCACTATCACTGGCATAGTAGATTGGGTTACTAGTTCACTAAAGTTAGCCACTGTGGCGTTAATCGGAAGCGATAGGAGTTCTTGTTGACAGGCTCCGCAAACAGGCGTTTGATTCAGCTTTTCAGCAGGAACACGATTTCCTTTATTGCAATGCGGACAATGAATAATCATCTGGACTCCTCAATCTAGCAATTTACAGAATTAGTTACTTAAGAGCGCTTCGAGTTTCTCAGTATCGATACAAAAATTCCTAATCCCTTCAGCCAACTTTTCAGTAGCCATTGCATCGTTATTTAGCTGCAATCTAAAGTTCGACTCATCTAACTTGAGTGCTTGGATATTTTCGCTGGCAAGCGCGCTAGCTGCATTGCTGGAATTCAGTTTTTTCTCAACGGCTGCAGAACTATTCTGAAGGTCGCCCAATAGCTCAGGACTGATAGTCAATAAGTCACATCCGGCTAGCTCTAGTATTTGGCTGGTATTGCGGAAGCTAGCCCCCATGATTTCGGTACTGATTCCGAAGTGTTTGTAATAGTGAAAGATGCGCTTGACCGATGTAACGCCGGGATCATTTGCCCCGCCATGATGTTCATCACTCCAATTGCTGCCAAGTTTTGTTTTGTGCCAATCGGTAATGCGCCCAACAAAGGGGGAAATTAATTTCGCATTGACTGCACCGCAAGCTGCAGCTTGCACCAAAGAGAAGAGCAGGGTCATATTGCAGTGAATGCCTTCAGCCTCTAAAGCTCTCGCTGCCTCAATTCCTTCCCATGTGCCAGCTAGCTTAATCAAGACACGTTTACGGTCGATCCCGTGCGATTCATACAGCGAGATAAGGTGCTTAGCCTTCTTAATCGTTGCCAAAGTATCAAAGGAGAGGCGGGCATCAACTTCAGTCGAAACCCTTCCTGGAACGATCTTCAAAATCTCCAGACCAAAGGCTACCAAGATGTGGTCGACTAAATCGATGGGTTTGATGCTGGGATGCGCTGATTTGACCTGATTTACTAAGGCCTGATAGTTGGCTTGCTGCGCAGCCTTCAGGATGAGAGAGGGGTTGGTAGTGGCGTCTTGCGGCTGGTATTCCCGCATACGTTCAAAGTCGCCGGTATCGGCCACGACAGTAGTAAATTGTTTGAGTTGGCTCAGTGCGCTTGCAGGTGATGTCATGGCTGTTTGCAATACTCTCAATGTATTAATCAGGTGGAACAGATTGAATATCATATGATAGATGGATAAATAGGGCTGTTCCAGTTCAGATAAGGATATTGGGCAAGATCATGAATCAAGATCAACTAAAGCAATTAGTGGGTGAAGCGGCTCGGGATGAGGTATTAAAGCTCCCCGTAGGCCAGATCTTGGGTATCGGGACAGGCTCTACCGCCAATTACTTCATTGATGCCTTAGCACCCCACAAGGATCATTTCGCTGGTACGGTGTCTAGTTCTAATGCCACGACTGAACGCCTGTTAAAGCACGGTTTTAAGGTCTTAGATCCTAATGAAGTAAATCATCTGCCCGCCTATGTCGATGGCGCTGATGAAATCGATCCTGCTGGCCACATGATTAAAGGTGGTGGCGGTGCTTTGACCCGTGAAAAGATTATTGCTTCCATGGCCAAACAATTTATCTGTATCTGTGACGCCTCAAAACAGGTTCCGGTATTAGGTAACTTTGCATTGCCTGTGGAAATCATTCCCTTGTCAAAAGGCATTGTTACTCAAGAGCTGGCTAAGTTAGGCGGCACGGTCACACTCAGAATGAGCAAAGAGACTCGTGCAGACTTAGGTCAGACCGCAAGTCAGCCTTTTGTGACGGATAACGGCGGATGGATTTTGGATATTGCTGGTTTAAAGATCACCAACCCCGTTGCTCTTGAGGCTCAAATCAACCAAATTGCTGGCGTCATCACTGTGGGTTTATTCGCCAAAGAGAAGGCGGATATTTTATTGGTGAGCAATGCATCTGGCGTGAATAGGATTGTCTTTTAAACTAAAAAACCCGACGGGGCAGCAAGCTGAACCATCGGGTTTGTTTGCCATGACGATTCATGGCGCAGGCAAAGGGAAGAATTGATGTTCCCAATGCCCATAAGCACATAGATATGCTTACAAGTAGTGGCTTTCGCCAATGTAGCCGATCACACAAACTGACTGACTACGATTTCATCCTATGCTTCTGAAGTTAACTCGTCAAGAGATATTCAGAAATAATTATTCAGCTGGCGGTACATAGCCCTGAGCCATGTCTGCACCACCTTCAAAGAAGTATTTTTCAACTTGCTTGAGGAGGTACTGACGAGCACGAGGGTCGGCCATATTCAGGCGATTCTCATTAATGAGCATGGTTTGGTGCTTCAACCAAGCGGCCCATGCCTCTTTGGAGACTTGATTCCAAACTTTCTTCCCAAGTTCACCCGGTAGCGGGGCGAAGTCCATGCCTTCAGCTTCTTTGTTGAGTTTGATGCATTGAACCATGCGTGCCATTTGTGTTGCCTTTCAAATACGGTGTACTAAAGAAAAAATATAAAACGAATAATTTGTTACAGATCTTTGGTTAAAACCATCGATTTACGATCCCAGTTGTAAATTTGCTTTCGTTCTTCTGGAAGATCATCTACTGAGGCGCGCTTAAAGCCACGCTTCAAAAACCAGTGTTCTGTTCTAGTCGTCAAGACAAAAAGCTTCTTGATGCCTTCCCGTTTTGCCCGCATTTCAACGCGCTTGAGCAAACGCTCTCCATCACCTGAACCTTGAACATCGGGATCAACTGCGAGACAAGCAAGTTCACCTACGCCATTCGGAAATGGGAAGAGGGCTGCACATCCAAAGAGCACGCGGTCATGCTCAATCACAGAGAAGCGCTGAATATCACGCTCAATGACATCTTGGCCTCGTGCAGCCAAAATACCTTCTTCTTCAAGCGGGCTAGTAAGTTGCAGAATACCGCCCACGTCATCTTGATTGGCTTCACGCAAATTCTCAATATCAGATGAGGCCAGCATCATGCCAATACCATCATGGGTGAAGAGCTCTTCTAGTAACGCACCATCTTGGTTGCAAGGTAAAAAGTGCACTCGACTTACGCCGGCACGAATAGCCCTGCCAGAAATATTTAACAAACTCTTCATACCTAGATCAAGTTCTGGATGTTGGGCTACATACTCTTGAAGCTGGGGCATGGAGAGTTCGGTGATGAAGTCATCTTCCTCATCTTTCAAGCCGGCATAAGGGCTTAAGAAAATCAATTTATCTGCTTTGAGTGCTGCAGCAGTGGATGCGGCTACATCCTCAAAAGCGAGATTAAATGCTTGGCCAGTTGGCGAGAATCCTAAAGGCGAGAGCAGTACGATCTTATTGCTATCGAGTGAGAGCTTGATAGAAGTGGAGTCCACCTTACGCACTAAGCCGGTATGAATGTAATCAATACCCTCAACCACGCCTACGGGCATTGCTGTAATAAAGTTACCCGAGATAACAGAAATTCGTGAGCCTGCCATCGGAGTATTAGGCAACCCCCGACTAAAAGCTGCCTCGATATCTAGGCGTAATTCACCAGCAGCTTCTTTGACGCATTCTAGGGCAGCTGCATCGGTGATCCGATAGCTATGCATTGCGCTTTGGCCAAATTGACTTTTAATGTTACGGAGCATTAACTGCTCTTCGATTTGAGGGCGGATACCGTGAACCAAAACAATCCGCATGCCCATGGCGTGCAGCATGGCGATATCTTCAATCAGATTTTCTAGGCCAATTTCTTGAGCCAGTTCACCAGCAAAAGCAATGACAAAGGTCTTCTCACGGAAGCTATGGATATAGGGTGCAACATCACGCAGCCATCCTACAAAAGGAAAGTTAGAGCTGGATTCTTCGGCATTTGAGCCAGGATTCGGTGCATTTGTTGGCATAGTGAGAAAATTATAGGGTGCAAGAGCCTATAAACCAACAAAAACCCAAAGCAGGCCCTGAGACTGTGCCTGCTTCCAACACCCTTCGAAGGCTGGAGATTCGCTTTCCGGAGGAGTTGCCGGTATCAAGTCAGCGCCAAATCATCAAGGATGCCTTGAGCTCCCATCAGGTTGTGATTGTTTGTGGTGAGACTGGATCAGGCAAAACAACCCAATTACCCAAAATCTGCTTAGACCTTGGCAGGGGCACCATTAACGGTGGTCGACTCATCGGACATACGCAACCTCGCCGGATCGCTGCTACAGCCACTGCAAAGCGTATTGCCCAGGAGTTGGGCACTCCAATCGGTCAAGACGTAGGCTACCAAGTGCGCTTTGCTGATAAGACCAGTCAGGGCGCTTCAATCAAGCTGATGACCGACGGTATCTTGCTGGCAGAAACGCAGCGAGATCCTATGCTGCGCGCTTACGACACTCTGATTATTGATGAGGCTCATGAACGTAGCCTTAATATTGATTTTCTATTGGGCTATCTACGACAGCTTCTACCCAAGCGCCCAGACCTGAAGTTGATCATTACCTCAGCCACTATCGATGCAAAGCGTTTTTCGGATCACTTCGCATTGAATGGCAAGTCTGCTCCAGTCATTGAGGTAAGCGGGCGACTATTCCCGGTTGAGCAACGTTATGAACCGCTGGAGCCTGATGCAAAGCCTGACGGAAAAAAAGAATCTAAAGAGGCTAAGGAACTTTCTGATGCCGTAACAGAAGCCATTGCAAAAGTATGGCGCGAAGGTGTATCGGGTGCAGGCGATGTGCTGGTTTTCTTGCCTGGAGAGCGGGAGATTCGGGATTGTGCTGAAGCTCTCAGAAAAGACCATATTCTCCAGCAGCGCTTTCATCCGGAGATCTTAAGTCTTTTTGCTCGGCAATCGGTAGCAGAGCAAGAGCGCGTATTTAATCCTGGTAATGGTCGACGCATTATTTTGACGACGAACGTTGCCGAGACCTCATTAACCGTCCCCAATATTCGCTATGTGGTTGATAGTGGCTTAGCGCGCGTTAAGCGCTATTCCTACCGTAATAAAGTAGAGCAACTTCAGATCGAGTCAATTTCTCAGGCAGCTGCTAATCAGAGGGCAGGTCGTTGTGGTCGCGTGTCAGATGGTATTTGTATACGTCTTTATAGCGAGCAAGATTATTTAAGTCGACCCAAATTTACTGACCCAGAAATTCTGCGTAGCTCACTAGCGGCGGTGCTGCTTCGCATGAGCTCTCTACGTTTACCTCGTATTCAAGAATTTCCATTTATTGATAAACCTTTAGGTCGCGCGATTGCCGACGGTGTCCAGCTTCTAGATGAGTTGGGCGCTATCGTCTATGACGATGTCACCATTGATAACGATAAAGATAGCAACAGCAGATTCAAGCTCACCCCTATTGGTAAGCAGTTAGCGGATCTACCATTAGACCCTCGGATTGGTCGAATGCTGTTAGCGGCCAAGGAGCACAATGCATTGCGTGAGGTCACCATCATCGCCTCCGCTTTGGCTACACAAGATCCACGTGAGCGACCAATGGATCAGGCTGCTGCCGCGGACCAAGCGCATCTACAGTTTGCGGATGAGCGTTCTGAATTTCTGAGCTTCGTCAAGCTGTGGGATTGGTATCAAGATGCTTTAAAGCACAAGCATAGCAATCGACAGTTAGAGAATCTCTGTCGTAGTAAGTTTTTATCACCAAGACGTTTGCGTGAGTGGCGTGATGTTCATGGTCAGCTACATACGATGTTGGGCGAAAAGGGTTGGAAAGAAAATCCATCCGCCGCTACCTATGAACAAGTTCACCTCTCGCTCTTAACTGGTCTCTTGGGCTATGTAGCTAAAAAAGAAGAGGATGAAAAATCCCAGGAACGTGGCAGTAAGACTGGCAGCTATATGGGCGCTCGAGGTATTCGTCCTTTTATTTGGCCAGGTTCAACGATTGGGAAAAAAGCCGGCGCTTGGATTTTGGCTGGTGAGCTGCAGGATACCAATCGCATGTACGCTCGCACCATTGCCAAAATAGAGCCTGGGTGGGTTGAGAAGGTTGCGGCCCACCGCCTGATTAAATCATTGAGTGAGCCATTCTGGGATAGCCGTCAAGGAGAGGTCATGGCCTTTGAGCGCGGCACTTTATACGGCCTGCCGATTTATCACGGCCGTCGCGTACGTTATGAGCCCCATAACCCAAAAGATGCGCGTAATTTATTCATTACCCAAGCTTTGGTTCAAGAAGAGATGTTTGGTCGCATGGATAGCCCAGCATTAATGCGGGAGACCGAGGCTGATGCAAGAAAAAAATATCCCGGGGCTTTTGAATTCTTTTGGCATAACCGTAGACTAATTAAAGAGATTGAGGCACTCGAGCATCGCTCACGACGTCCTGATGTCTTGGTGGATGATGATCTCCTGTTTGCTTTTTACGACTCACGTATTCCTGAGAATGTTCTCAGTAGGGAGAGCATGAAGGCCTGGTTACTCAAGACATCAGCGAGTAAAGACATTGCTGCGGAGAATCCCGACAGTCTTTTGCGCCTAGCCAAAGCAGATTTAATGCGTCACGAGGCAGCTGGAATTACGGTAGATCGTTACCCTAAAAAAATGATGGTTGGTGGTAGTGAGCTGAGTTTGACCTATCACTTCGAGCCTGGCAGTCCTAAAGATGGCGTAACGCTGGTAGTTCCGTTGACCCTATTGAACCAGGTGGATGGTCGTCGATGTGATTGGTTGGTTCCAGGCATGTGTGAAGAAAAGATTGGGTTATTACTCAAATCACTTCCTCAGAAATTACGTCGCCACTGCATCCCGCTACCCGAGTATGCAAAATCTTTTCTAGAGCGGATGCTATCAAGCAAGCAGTTTGGGGTAGGCGACTTTTTAGACAGTCTCATTACCGATATTCGTAAAGAACGTGGCTTAGAAATCAAACGGACTGATTTCAGGCCTGAATCCTTACCTTTGCATTCTTCAATGAATTTCCGCCTAGTGGATGAGCATGGTCGCCAATTAGAGTTGGAGCGTAATTTATCCCGATTACGTGCTGAGTATGGAGAGACTGCTCGCACAGCCTTCCAAGCCATAGCGCAGCAAGCTGTCCATGAAGAGCTCGGGACTAGTGCCCCAGCAAGTAATGCTGCCCCTATTAGCAAAACCAAGCAAAGCGGCAATGCATCTTCAGTAAAAACCGTAGAGCAGGGTGGTTATCGAAACTGGGACTTCGGTGAGCTACCCGAGACTCTAGAAATTCAGAAAGGTAATCGCACCTTATTTGGCTACCCTGCCTTAGTGGACCGTACCGAAGCATGCGATCTTGAAGTGTTCGATGATTTATTGGAAGCCAGAAAACATCATTGGCAAGGACTGCGCAGATTATTTGCGCTATCCAATAAAGACACACTTAAAGCGCTACAAAAACAACTCCCCGGAATTCGGGAGCTTGGCTTGCTGTTTATCAATATTGGGTCTGTTGATGGCTTAGTTGAGCAAATTCTCAACCTCGCTTTGGAGCGGGCATTTATGAATGATCCATTACCCGTGAATGCCGAGCAATTTGCAGAGCGTTTGCAAGCAGGGAAGCCCCGTTTAGCTCTGATTGCGCAGGAGATTTCAAAGCATGCTTTGGCGGCATTACAGGCTTATGCGGACCTTCAAAAGAAGCTATCCCAAGCCAAGGCTGCTTCAGCTACTGCCCATGTGGATATTCAG
>JBEGUE010000018.1:0-6028 GCA_041179045.1 Pseudomonadota bacterium | reverse complement strand
GTAATCCGAGTGATGTTGAATTGATTATGTTTGCCCAAGCAAACAGCGAGCATTGCCGTCACAAAATATTTAATTCCAGCTGGACGATTGATGGAGATGATCAGGAAAAATCCTTATTTGCCATGATCCGTAATACGCATCAACTTCAGCCCGAAGGCACCATCGTTGCGTACTCGGATAACTCGGCGGTAATGGTCGGGGCTGAGTCGGAAACTTGGTCTGCTAAGGGCCAAGATCGTCGTTACGAAAAAGATACTCGACTTGTCCATACCTTGATGAAAGTGGAGACGCACAATCACCCTACAGCAATTGCACCTTTCCCAGGCGCATCTACTGGTGCTGGTGGTGAGATTCGAGATGAGGGTGCAACCGGCATAGGTGGACGCCCTAAGGCTGGTCTCACCGGTTTCACTGTATCTAACCTCAATATCCCAGGTACAGATTTACCATGGGAAGCTGAGAAATACGGCAAGCCTGAGCGGATTGCTACACCACTCCAAATCATGATTGATGGCCCATTGGGCGGCGCTGCATTTAATAATGAATTCGGTCGTCCTATTTTGGGTGGTTATTTCCGCGTATTCGAGCAAACCTTAGAGGGCGTTCGTCGCGGTTATCACAAACCCATCATGATTGCGGGTGGCATTGGTAGCATTGATTCCATCCACACAGCAAAGAAACAAATTAAAGCAGGCCACTTATTTATTCAATTGGGTGGTCCTGGTATGCGTATTGGTATGGGTGGTGCAACGGGTAGTTCTGTTGCAACCGGAACCAATACCGCAGATTTAGACTTCGATTCTGTCCAGCGCGGTAATCCAGAAATGGAACGTCGTGCGCAAGAGGTGATCAACGCTTGTATCGCCATGGGCGTGAACAACCCGATTGTTTCGATTCATGATGTTGGTGCTGGTGGTATATCCAATGCATTCCCAGAGCTTGCTGATGGCGCTGGTTTGGGTGCGCAATTTCAATTGCGTAAAGTACCGCTTGAAGAAAGCGGTATGAGCCCTGCAGAAATTTGGTGTAATGAATCTCAAGAGCGTTATGTTCTAGCAATTGAAGCTAAAGACTTGGAGCTTTTCAAGTCCCTATGTGCCCGTGAGCGTTGCCCAGTTGCTGTAGTTGGTGAAGCGACAATAGAACGTCAACTTCAACTAAGCGATAGCAAAGAAGTTGCTGGTAGTGACGCCGCTATGCCAATTGATATGCCAATGGAAGTATTGCTTGGAAAGCCTCCGCGCATGCATCGTGATGTAAGACGCGTTGCTCAAGCATTTGAAGAATTGGATGTTACTGACGCTGATCTTTCGCAATGTATTGCCTGGGTTCTACAACAACCTACCGTTTCCAGTAAGTCTTTCTTAATCACGATTGGTGACCGTACCGTCGGTGGCCTTAATGCGCGCGACCCTTTTGTTGGTCCTTGGCAAGTGCCCGTGGCTGATTGCGCCGTAACCTTGATGGATTACAAGGGCTATCACGGTGAAGCAATGTCGATGGGCGAGCGCACTCCATTAGCCGTAATCGATGCACCAGCTGCCGCCAAAATGGCTGTAGGTGAAGCCATTACCAATTTATTGGCTGCAGATATTCGTCGCTTAGAGGACGTTAAACTTTCCGCTAACTGGATGGCTGCTTGTGGCTCGCCTGGTGAGGATGCAAAGCTATACGACTCAGTTAAAGCAATTGGTATGGACTTGTGCCCAGCGCTAGGAATCTCTATCCCAGTGGGTAAAGACTCTTTATCTATGGCAACAGCCTGGCAAGAGGGTGATCAAGCTAAAAAAGTTGTTTCTCCAGTCTCACTCATCATTTCTGCTTTTGCAGCAGTTCAAGACGTTCGCAAAACAACAACGCCTTTGCTAAAACTTCAAGATGAGTCTGGTGCGGTCTTAGAAACTGAATTGATTTTGATTGATTTGGGCCGCGGCAAAAATCGCATGGCTGGAAGTATCCTGGCCCAAGTGCTCAATCAATCTGGTAAATCAGCTCCTAATGTGGATCACCCAGAAGATCTCAAAGCCTTAGCTGCCGCAATGATCGAGCTGCGTAAAGCCAATCAATTGCTGGCATATCACGATCGCTCTGATGGTGGTTTATTTGCTTGTATCGCAGAGATGGCTTTTGCATCTCACACCGGTATTTCCATGAATGTCGACATGATTGCGGTAGACGTTGGACAAGAGGCAGATTGGGGCGATGCAAAGAACTGGGCACAACAAGTATCTGGACTTCGTCATGAGCAGACCATACGTGCATTATTTAATGAAGAGCTCGGTGCAGTGATTCAGATTCGCAAAGCGGATCGTGATGCAGTATTTGCAGTTCTGCGTAAGTTAAATCTCAGTGCTTACAGTCATGTGATTGCCCAGCCCAACGCTAATGGCCGTATTGAAATTTGGCGTGACGCTAAGAATATTTTTGCAGAACCACGTGAAGTGCTTCAAAAGATGTGGGCTAACACCAGCTATCAGATTGCGCGTTTACGAGATAACCCCGACTGCGCTGACAGCGAGTTTTCTCTACTCGATCATGTTGCTGATGCAGGAATGTCACCTAAGTTAACGTTTGATATTGCCGATGATATTGCAGCACCATTTATCAATCAGAACATCCGCCCTAAAGTCGCGATTTTGCGCGAGCAGGGCGTTAACTCCCATATGGAGATGGCTTACGCCATGAACTGGGCTGGTTTTGACAGCTATGACGTGCACATGTCAGATTTACTTTCTGGTAAATCCAAGTTGGATGATTTCCGTGGTCTGATCGCCTGTGGTGGATTTAGTTACGGAGATGTTTTGGGGGCTGGAGAAGGCTGGGCCAAGACTATTTTATTTAATAGTCAATTACGTGACCAGTTCTCTACATTCTTTGGCCGACAAGATAGCTTTGCCCTAGGCGTTTGTAATGGTTGCCAGATGATGAGTAATCTTGCGGGCATTATTCCAGGCGCAGAAGCCTGGCCTAAATTTACGCGCAATCAGTCTGAGCAATATGAAGCCCGCTTGGTCATGGCTGAGGTAACGGCTTCACCTTCGATCTTTATGCAAGGTATGGCAGGTAGTCAATTACCCATTGCTATTGCGCACGGCGAAGGCTTTGCGAACTTTAGCCAGCAGGGTAACTTAGAGGTTTTGCAGAAACAAGGGCTGGCTGCGCTACGATTTGTAGATCACCAAGGTAGTCCAACTGAAACTTATCCAATGAACCCAAATGGCTCGCCAGGTGGCCTCACAGGAGTTACCACTCCTGATGGACGATTTACCGTGATGATGCCGCATCCAGAGCGCGTGTTTAGAACTGTGCAGATGAGCTGGGCACCAAAGGAGTGGTTGGATGTGCCCGATGGAGCGAGCCCGTGGATGCGCTTGTTCCGCAATGCGAGAGTTTGGACTAAATAACTCAATGACAGACATACCTATGGCCATGGAGCCAGTGACGTTTTCTGAGAGTGGTGGTGTACGGTATTTACATTTTGGCAGTGAGTTGATTCAAGGTGCCATGCGCATCCGCGACCCAGATGAGATTTATTTAGAATATAACCAGCAGATGATGGCTTGGTTACTATTCCTGGAGACTAAACCAGGTATGCGTGTTGCTCAACTTGGACTTGGTACTGGAGCTCTCACTAAATTTGCACATCGCTATTGTCCCGCGGTCAAAACTACCGTTGTTGAGCTTAATCCTGCGGTGATTGTTTCAGCTAGAAGTATGTTTTTTACGCCTTCTGATGATCGACGTCTTGAGACACTTCAGACTGATGCAAAAGCCTTTGTTAAGAATCCCAAATATCAAAATCATTTTGATGCGGTTCAAGTGGATCTCTACGATGCAATATGTGATGGCCCATCTGCAAGCTCCTTAGATTTTTATCGGGGCTGTTTCGATATCTTGAGATCGCCTGGCGTATTAACAGTAAACCTGTTCTCTCGTCATAAGAGTTTTGATATTAATCTCAACAACATCTGTGAAGCATTTGATAACCGAGTTCTATTGTTTCCGGAATCACATGATTGCAATGTTGTAGCAATTGCTTTTAAAGGCCCACTTTTGGATGTGGAGTGGAAAGAGGTTTCCAAGCGTGCCAAGCTCATTATGGAAAAAACGGGATTACCTACCAATAGCTGGGTGGCTGGATTAAATCGTGAAAATGCACATCAAGAAAATAAACTGTCCATTTGAGAAAAATTCAATAAGAAAAAAGGCGATCGGTTGATCGCCTTTTTTGTTGCCCTAGAATTCAGGGTAGATCTGACTTAGATTGTGACTGTGTCAGCAACATCGCTAAATGACTTGATCTTGTCGAAGTTCATGTACTTATACACTTCTCCAGCCTTAGCATTTAAGGACTCTACTTGATCGAAATATTCTTTCGGGGTTGGTAGGCGACCCAAGAGTGCGGCAACAGCTGAAAGCTCTGCAGATGCCAGATAGACACGAGTGTCAATGCCCAAACGATTCGGGAAATTACGTGTTGAAGTAGAAACAGCAGTTGAGCCTTTACGGATCTGCGCTTGGTTACCCATACAGAGTGAGCAACCCGGAGTTTCCATGCGAGCACCAGTAGCCCCCAGAATGCCGTAATAACCTTCCTCGGTCAGAATCATCTGATCCATCTTGGTTGGTGGTGCAACCCAAAGACGCGTAGGCATATCTTTTTTACCCTGAAGAACCTGACCTGCAGCGCGGAAGTGGCCAATGTTCGTCATGCATGAACCAATAAATACTTCATCGATTTTCTCACCAGATACTTCGGATAAGAACTTCACATCATCTGGGTCATTAGGGCAGGCCAAGATCGGTTCTTTAATATCACTCATATCGATTTCGATAATCTCTGCGTATTCTGCATCAGCATCGGCCTTGAGGAGTTCAGGCTTAGCAATCCAAGCTTCCATTGCTTTAATACGACGACCTAAAGTACGCTTATCTTCGTAGCCAGTAGCGATCATCCACTTCATTAAAGTAATGTTGGAGCGCATGTACTCGATGATTGGCTCTTTGCTTAATTGAATAGCGCAACCTGCAGCTGAACGTTCTGCTGAAGCATCAGACAACTCAAATGCTTGTTCAACCTTCAGATCGGGCAAGCCCTCGATTTCTAAAATACGGCCAGAGAAAATATTTTTCTTGCCCTGTTTCTCAACGGTTAACAAACCTTTTTTGATTGCATACAAAGGAATTGCATTGACCATATCGCGCAAGGTAATGCCGGGTTGCATCTTGCCTTTAAAGCGAACCAATACAGACTCAGGCATATCCAAAGGCATTACGCCAGTAGCAGCGGCAAAAGCAACTAAGCCAGAGCCCGCAGGGAAAGAGATGCCGATGGGAAAGCGAGTATGGCTATCGCCACCAGTTCCGCAAGTATCTGGCATGAGCAGACGATTTAACCAGCTATGAATCACACCATCACCGGGGCGTAATGCAACACCGCCACGGTTAGTCATGAACGCTGGCAACTCATGGTGGGTGCGAATATCGACTGGTTTTGGATACGCAGAGGTGTGGCAGAAGGATTGCATGACCAAATCAGCGGAGAAGCCCAAGCAAGCTAAGTCCTTTAATTCGTCACGAGTCATTGGACCGGTGGTGTCTTGTGAGCCCACAGTAGTCATGTGTGGCTCGCAATACGTATCAGGGCGTACACCTTGACCTTCTGGCAATCCACAAGCGCGACCAACCATCTTCTGCGCCAAGCTAAAGCCTTTTTTATTGTCTGGCGGACTTACTGGAATGCGGAATTCTGTAGAGGCTGGCAAACCCAGAGCTGCACGTGCTTTTGCTGTAAGGCCACGGCCGACGATCAAAGGAATACGTCCACCTGCACGAACTTCGTCCAGGATGACTGGTGACTTCAGTGAGAAGGAGGCAATTTCTTTGCCGTTTTTGAATGCCTTGCCTTCGTATGGGCGTAATTCAATTTCGTCGCCCATATTCATATCAGAAACATCAAGCTCAACTGGTAATGCACCAGCATCTTCCATTGTGTTAAAGAAAATTGGGGCGATCTTGGTGCCTAAGC
>JBEGUE010000017.1:0-2756 GCA_041179045.1 Pseudomonadota bacterium | reverse complement strand
CGATAATGCGCCATGGCTCTACGCGCAACTATCCACAAAGCCGACCTCCACGTCGCAGACTCTGACCGCCACTATTACGGCAGCCACTCCCTTACCATCGCGAAACACCCCTCCGAAACTGAAGAGCGGATGATGGTTCGCATTATCGCTTTTGCACTTCAAGCACAAGAAGAGCTGGCCTTTACCAAAGGTTTGAGCGATACCGATGAGCCAGATCTTTGGGTGAAAGACCTCACGGATGCCATTAAGTTGTGGATTGAGATAGGCCAGCCTGACGAAAGACGTATCCTGAAAGCCTGTGGTCGATCCGATCAAGTCATCGTCTATTGCTATGGCGGACACACTAGCAAAATCTGGTGGGATGGCATTGCTAATAAACTGACTCGTGCCCGTAATCTCCAGGTGATCTCCATTCCAGCGGAGCAAGCCAAAGAACTTAACAAGCTAGTCGAGCGCAGTATGGTCCTGCATGTGAATATTCAAGATGGGGAAGCATATGTTTCCTCGGATATGGGGCAAGTCACCATCACCCCAGAAATCTGGCGCAATCAGCAGCAATGAAGCCTGTAGTTTTAGACACCAATATCTTGCTAGATATTTTTGTCTTTAATGACGAAAGAGCCCTTCATTTAAAGAAAGCGCTTTTTGATAAAACAACACACTTCCTAGCTAGCCAGAAAACAATTGAAGAGTTTGCTGACGTCATCTCGCGCCCTATCTTTAAACTGGATGAGCAAACTCAAGCAGCTATTCTGGCTCAATGGCAATCTATCGCAAAGCAACAGGATGATTCCAATTTAGCTCCTGCACCCTGGACATGCCAGGATCCGGATGATCAGATCTTTCTGGACCTAGCTTATCGACTCAAACCCACGATACTGATTAGCAAAGATAATGCAGTGCTTCAAATCGCCAGCAGAGCGGCCTCAGAGGACATTCTCATTACCAGCGATTACAACGCCTTTAGGCTGCAAGACTAAAGCGTAAGCCTTTGGCTGCCTCAGCAGCAATCTCAAACGACTTGAGGCGAGCTTGATGATCATGAATTTGACCAGTGATGATGATTTAATTAGCGCCGGTCTGATCAAGCCAATACTGCATCTCTTTTCTTACAGTCTGCAAAGAGCCGACCGCAGAGCAGCGCAAAGCATGCGCAGCAGTCTTTTTTTCATGCGGCTCACAGAAGTCATCTATGTTTTCTATTGGGGGTGGCAACTGTCCGCGGGTATTCCGGCGCATACGAATGACGTTTTGCTGCAAAGTAGTAAATAGATGCGCAGCCTCCTCATCGGTATCGGCAGCGACTACATTCATCAGAAATGCACAGTAGGGTTTAGCCAGCTTATCCGACGGCTTAAACAGTTCGCGATAAGTGGACATCGCATCCAATAACTGCTCAGGTGCAAAATGCGATGCAAAGGCATAGGGCAAGCCAAAATGGGCCGCTAGTTGAGCGCCATACAAGCTAGACCCCAAGATCCAAATTGGCACCTCAGTACCAGCCCCTGGAATAGCCCGTACCGACTGCCCCTCCTGAATCGGGCCAAAGTAATGCTCCAACTCTCGCACATCCTGCGGAAAGCGGTCATCGCTGCCGAGCAGGTCACGACGCAAGGCTCTGGCAGTCATTTGATCCGTCCCTGGAGCACGCCCAACACCCAACTCGATCCTACCGGGGTAGATAGACGCCAAAGTACCAAATTGCTCTGCGATCACCAAAGGGGCGTGGTTTGGCAACATTACACCACCCGAGCCAACGAGAATCGTTTTTGTACCGCCAGCAATATAGCCAATCAAAACTGCGGTAGCAGAGCTAGCATTACCCGTCATGTTGTGATGCTCGGCTACCCAATAACGGGTGTAGCCCAAAGCCTCCGCATGCTGAGCAACATCGAGCGAGTTACGTAGGGCATCCGTAGCAGTAAATCCCTCTGGGATGGGAGATATATCTAGAATGGAGTACGGAACAGCATTTGTCATTCCTAGATCATACCGAGAAAGTATTTTTAAACATGAGTAAACCAAAAATGGCAGACGCCGATGACGGCCTCTTTAAGCCGGGCAACAAACTGAGGCACCTTAAGACTGGTGGTTTTTATAAGGTAGTCTTACTTGCCAATGTTGAGGCCAATCTTGAGCCAGCCTACGTCTATGAGTCACTTCAGTCGAACGATTTTTGGATCAGGCCAAAAGCAGAGATGGAAGATGGTCGATTTGAATTAGTCGACGCTTAAGCTAAAGATAGAGGAATTGACATGACCGAAGATCGCATCACCAATCTTGAAATCAAACTGAGCTTTACCGAAGATTTGATTGATCAACTCAATCAAACAATCTACAAGCAGCAGCAACAAATTGAATTTCTATATCGCGAGCTCAAATCCATCAAGGAGCAGGCTAGTAGCAGTGATGGCGTGGGTAACAGCAGTCCAAAAGATGAAATCCCTCCGCATTACTAAAGCCCTTGATTAATTATTGATATGGTTATATCATTTTTGACATATATCAATATTGATATAATTTATGAATGACCATATGGACCGTACATACTCTTAATACCACCGTTGATAGTGAGCTAGAGGCCCTGCCAGTAGACATTAGAAGTAGGTTTATAAGAATCTCTGGATTACTAGAACAGTTTGGCCCCCAAAATGTTGGAATGCCTCATATCAGGTCTTTGGGTGATAAATTCTGGGAAATACGAGCCTCTGGTCAGGATGGAATTGCAAGAGGAATTTATATCTACGCCAGTGGGA
>JBEGUE010000016.1:0-4668 GCA_041179045.1 Pseudomonadota bacterium | reverse complement strand
AGCAAGTATCGTCCACTTTATTTTCTGGCAGTGGCCAAGCGTTTAGTAAGGCGCTATTAATTCGCTACCCCCATGCAGATTCTTGGGCGATTGCATTTCAGACTGGGATGCCAGCAAAAGAAGTCGCTGCTAAGTTGGGTGAGGACTACGTTAATGTTTTCCTGCCAACCACTCCAAATCCAACCTCTGGATTTTTTATGATCGTCCCACGTGCGCACACCATTGAATTGGAGATGAGTGTCGAAGAGGCGCTCAAACATATTGTTTCAATGGGATCAGTTCCCCCCACCAGTTCAACTGGTTTGGCTGCTACCAAGTCAAACCATCATCTTTGATTTATAGGAAATTGTTATGTCGATGCGAAGCCATACCTGCGGTCAGGTAACTGAATCACTCATTGGTCAAGAGATCACCCTCTCAGGTTGGGTTAACCGTCGCCGTGACCACGGTGGCGTGATCTTTATTGACCTGCGTGATCACCAAGGTTTTGTGCAAGTTGTTTGCGATCCAGATCGCCCTGAGATGTTTGCATTGGCTGAACAGGTTCGTAATGAATTTTGTATTCAGATTAAAGGCTTGGTACGTGCACGTCCCGCCGGTACTGAAAACAATGATTTAGTCAGCGGCAAAATTGAAGTACTTTGTCATGGCCTAGTGATTTTGAATGCGTCCATTACTCCTCCGTTCCAACTAGAGGATGAGAATTTATCTGAGACCACTCGCTTAACTCACCGTGTTTTGGATTTGCGTCGCCCGCAAATGCAAAAGAATTTACGTTTACGTTACAACGTGGCCATGGAATGCCGTCGCTATCTTGATACCGCAGGTTTTATCGATATCGAAACACCGATATTAACGAAGAGTACCCCTGAAGGTGCGCGCGATTACTTGGTACCTTCACGCGTGCATGATGGCCAGTTCTTTGCTCTGCCTCAGTCTCCTCAGTTATTCAAACAACTGTTGATGGTGGCTGGTTTTGATCGTTACTACCAAATCACCAAGTGCTTCCGCGATGAAGATTTGCGTGCCGATCGTCAACCTGAATTTACTCAGATCGACTGTGAAACCGCCTTCTTGGATGAGCTAGAAATCCGTGAGCTATTTGAAAACATGATTCGTCATATTTTCAAAATCACGATGAACGTGGAGTTGCCAAATCCGTTTCCAACCATGCCTTACTCAGAGGGTATGGCGCGCTTTGGCTCAGACAAGCCAGATCTGCGTGTGAATTTTGAATTTACTGAATTGACTGATTTAATGAAGGATGTCGATTTCAAAGTATTTTCTGGTGCAGCTAATCAAGAGGGTGGGCGTGTAGTTGGTTTGTGCGTACCTGGCGGTGCTGAGATTAGTCGTAGTGAGATTGATGACTACACTCAATTTGTAGCGATCTATGGTGCCAAAGGTTTGGCGTGGATCAAAGTAAACTCAGTTGCAGAAGGTCGCAATGGCTTGCAATCACCAATCGTTAAGAACTTGCATGATGCTGCTATCGAAGGCATCTTGAAGCGCACTGGTGCAAAAGATGGTGACATTATTTTCTTTGGCGCTGATAAAGAAAAAGTGGTTAATGATGCTATCGGTGGTTTGCGTCTAAAGATTGGTCACTCTGCTTGGGGTAAAGAGCATGGCCTATCTACCGAAGGTTGGAAACCATTGTGGGTAGTTGATTTTCCAATGTTTGAATACGATGAAGACAATGCTCGTTGGGTTGCATGCCACCATCCATTCACCAGCCCTAAAGACGAGCATATGCAGTATCTCGAATCGAGTCCTGGAAAGTGCTTAGCTAAGGCCTATGACATGGTTCTGAACGGTAGCGAGATTGGTGGTGGATCAGTCCGTATCCATCAAGAAGCGGTGCAAAGCCAGGTATTCCGTGCCCTGAAGATTGGTGCCGAAGAGGCTCAGGCGAAGTTCGGATTCTTATTGGATGCTTTGCAGTACGGCGCACCTCCACACGGTGGTATTGCATTTGGTTTAGATCGTATCGTCACGATGATGACTGGTGCTGAATCTATCCGTGATGTCATCGCCTTCCCGAAAACACAGCGTGCTCAGTGCTTACTGACTCAGGCTCCTAGCCCAGTAGACGAACGTCAGTTAAAAGAGCTGCATATTCGTTTGCGCCAAGCTGCACCTACCGCTTAAGTAAGACAGCACTTAGATCATCTTGAAAATCCCTATTTCGGTTTTAGTTGTTATTTACAAATCGAATGGGGAGGTCTTGCTAATTGAGCGGGCTGATAGAGTTAATTTCTGGCAGTCCGTTACCGGTAGCATTGATTTCCTCGATGAGGATCTGAGCGCTGCTGCCGCACGCGAAGTCCTTGAAGAGACCGGAATTGATGTCCAAGCTCTTCCAGTGGGCTCTTTGCAGGATCTGCATCATCAGATTGAGTATGAGATTTATCCGCAATGGCGTCACCGCTATGCCCCTGGAGTAACTAAAAATACCGAGCATTGGTTCTCATTACTGGTCCCAAATGAGGTCTCAGTCAAATTGGCACCAAGAGAGCACGTCGCCTATCAATGGCTACCTCATGCTCAAGCAGCCAATACCTGTTTCTCTCCTAGTAATGGCGAAGCAATTCTCAAGTTATTTTCTGCGCATCAGAGCGTAACTGACTAAGATAGAGTGATGAGACATTCATCAGGGCATCACCATTCAGCAGCAGAATCAAAGCCATCACAGGGTAGCGACTGGAAGGTGATTCGTGACTTGCTTCCCTACCTGTTGGAATACAAGTTTAGGGTTGCGATTGCTCTGACCTGCTTGGTGGCTGCCAAGGTTACTAATCTTGGTATTCCGATTTTGATGAAGCAATTGATTGACGAACTCAATATCAAGGCAGATTCTCCTCAGGCTTTATTGGTAGTACCAGCTGGATTGATCTTGGCCTACGGCCTCTTGAGAGTGTCTGCTTCTTTATTTACGGAGCTGCGCGAATCCCTCTTTGCTCGCGTTACTCAAAATGCTGTTCGTAAAGTAGCGCTACAAGTTTTTGAGCACCTGCACTCGCTGGCCCTGAGCTTTCATTTAGCACGTCAGACTGGTGGAGTTAGTCGAGATATTGAGCGTGGTACACGTGGTATTCAGTCACTGATCTCATATTCGCTTTACAGCATTCTGCCCACCTTAATTGAGTTTTGCTTGGTACTCGGTTACTTTGCTTATGCATATGATGTTTGGTTTGCTGCCATTACGCTGGTGGCTTTGGTGCTTTATATCGGTTTCACGGTGGTAGTCACGGAATGGCGTACTCACTTTCGCCGCACCATGAATGACATGGATTCCAAAGCTAATCAGAAGGCAATTGACTCACTTCTAAACTTTGAGACAGTGAAGTACTTTAGTAATGAAGCCTTTGAGGCCAGTCGTTACGATCAAAATTTGGTGCGCTATCAAGCTGCTGCCGTTAAATCTCAAAAATCCTTAGCACTCCTCAATTTTGGTCAGCAGGCCATTATTGCTGTCGGATTGGTCATGATTCTGTGGCGCGCTACTTTGGGTGTGATTGATGGGTCTATGACTCTGGGTGATTTAGTCTTAGTTAACACTCTGATGATTCAGTTGTACATCCCGCTCAATTTCTTGGGCGTAATCTATCGCGAGATTAAGCAGGCGCTAACTGATATGGATCGCATGTTCTCGCTTCTCAATACGGAGAAGGAAATTGCGGATGTGCCCAATGCTCAGCCTTTGCACGTCAGCAATCAAGGTCGTGGCCCAGATGTTCGTTTCGAGAATGTCTCGTTTCATTACGAGGCCAAACGTGAGATTTTGAAGGATATTAGCTTTAATATTCCTGCGGGAACCATTACTGCCGTCGTAGGCCAAAGTGGTGCCGGTAAGAGTACCTTAGCCCGCCTACTGTTTCGTTTTTACGATGTTCAGTCTGGCAAGATCCTCATTGATGATCAAAATATTGTGGATGTCACTCAATCGAGTTTACGCAAAGCGATTGGTATTGTTCCTCAAGACACTGTTTTGTTTAATGACACCATTGGCTACAACATTGCTTATGGCAACCCCAGCGCTTCAATTGAAGAGGTTCACGAGGCCGCTAGGGCGGCGCAGATTGATCGTTTCATCAAGCATCTCCCAGATGGCTACGATACTCAAGTAGGCGAGCGTGGTCTGAAATTATCTGGTGGTGAGAAGCAGCGTGTTGCGATTGCGCGCACCTTACTCAAAAAGCCAGCAATGTTAATTTTTGATGAGGCAACATCAGCGCTGGACTCTAAAACGGAGCGAGCGTTTCAGGAGGAGCTGCTTGGCTTGGCCAAAAACCGTACGACCTTGATTATTGCCCACAGGCTTTCGACCATCATCCATGCGGATCAAATTTTAGTAATGGAACATGGCCAAATAGTGGAGCGTGGAACCCATACAGAGCTATTGGCTATTGCTGGCCGATATGCTGAAATGTGGCAAATGCAAGAGCGCATCGTTCTTGATTAGAATATCTGCATGAGCCAGCAAGAAACTATTCTCAAAAATGCCTTTGCCGCAGCTTTAGCGGTTGCTGACCCAAACAAAATCGTTCCTGAATATCTCAGCAAGATCTTCCCTGCGGGTTCGGAGCCCAAAGGAAGATGTTTGGTAGTGGGTGCAGGTAAAGCCAGTGCGTCAATGGCAACCGCCCTAGAGTCCCATGCTAAGAG
>JBEGUE010000015.1:0-10147 GCA_041179045.1 Pseudomonadota bacterium | reverse complement strand
AAGGTTTCTAAAGCAAAGCAATCGGAATCTGCAATTAGATTAAATCGTTTGATGCCAACTGCTGCAGCTCCTACCTGGGATGAGCTGCAATCCGAAGCGCAATACCAGCATGCTAAAGGCTTACTCCAGCAGCTGAAGCTCATTGTTTAGGTAATAAAAAAGCCCGGCGTACCGGGCTTTTACTGATCGAGCGAGCTAATTAGTTAGCGCGGCTACGATATTCACCAGTACGAGTATCAATCTCGATCTTGTCACCAGTGTTGCAGAACAATGGCACTTGTAATTCATAACCAGTAGCCAGTTTTGCAGTTTTCAATACTTTGCCTGAGCTGGTATCACCTTTAACTGCTGGCTCTGTGTAAATGATTTCACGAACCAAAGAGTTTGGCATTGCTACAGAAAGTGCTTTACCTTCGTAGAACACAACTTCGCAAGGCATACTTTCTTCTAGGTAATGCAATGCATCGCCCATGAATTCAGCTTCTACTTCATATTGGTTGTACTCGGTATCCATAAATACATACATTGGATCTGCGAAGTAAGAGTAGGTGCAATCTTTCTTATCCAAGATCACCACATCAAACTTGTCATCTGCTTTGAATACGCCTTCATTAGGCGCACCAGTTAACAAGTTCTTGAATTTCATTTTTACAACAGAAGAGTTGCGGCCTGAACGGCTGTATTCTGCTTTTAAAACGACCATGGCATCAGTGCCGATCATGACTACGTTACCAACGCGGAGTTCTTGTGCTGTTTTCATCTTGCTATTCCTGGGTGCAGAGCTGATTTTCTGCGGTTTTTATCAAAAACAAGATTGTAACCGCCCGCAGGCGTATTTCACCTAAGATTAGGCTACAAAGCTCATTAGGCGGGCAGCTAGGCCACCATCGGCTTGTTTTTCTAATAAATCTGTCCGCCAAGCCCTGGAATGGGCATTCCAGACGTCAACGGAGTGATGCCACTTGCTAGGCATTGCCCAAGTCATTGCCGCAATGACGGCATCTTTAAGCTCTTGTGATGCGTCTTCAAGATAGAGGTCTAAAAATGCAACCAACTTGGTTTCATGGGCGCGATCTTCTTGTGGGTAAATATGCCAGATGAAGGGCTTGCCAGCCAACTGCGCTCGAACAAAAGAATCCTCGCCTCGAACAATATTGAAATCGCATTGAGAGAGAGTCCAATCGTATTCATCTTGAGAAACGAAAGGAATTGAGATTAGTTGAATAGAGTTAGGCAGGGCAATTGCTCTAGAGGGGTGACCTGAGCTGAACTGCAATTGCTCAAGTTGGCCATGTGTGAGGACAACATCGAAGCCCTCATTTAATGTCGCTAGGTCTTCTAACCATTTCAGGAGCGGCACACCTGGGTAGCAAAAAACACTGATGCGTTTTGTATTGGGTCGCAAGAGCTCCCAGCTTGCCTTAAGGCTCTCGGGAATCAATTGTTCGGTCAGCGATGGCTCTGCGGGGATTGGGTCGATCAAAATGCCACCCGCATTCCGCTGGAAGCCTGGAAAGAAAAAGTATTTCGGAATACCGTGCGCCTGCGGAGATGCTTTCTGATGAAAGTCCACAATCCAAGGCTCCGCAGTTAAATACTCCAGATTAATAATGATGGGTTTTTTGGGGGCAATCAGTAGGCCTGCAAGATAGCGATCGGGAAGGTCGCATCCAAACGCCTCAATCACTACATCGGGTGCCTCAACAGGGTGACGGCTATTGTGATGACTTGCTTCCCAGGGTTGGACGTCGATTCGACGCTTGATTTCCGGGTCAACCCCAGAAGCGAGTAAATTAAGGGTTGGGAGATCGTCACAGAAAATGCGCACGTCTTGGCCATGAAGACTTGTTAAGCTTCTTGCTAGACGCCAGCAAACACCGGCATCACCATAGTTGTCTACGATTTGACAGAAAATATCCCAACGCATGAGCAATTCGCTTTTTGAAACCCTTCAGCAGGATGTTAAACGGCTACCCGGATTGCCGGGGGTGTATCGCTTCTTTGATGAGGCGGGACATATTCTGTATGTCGGAAAAGCGCGCAACCTCAAAAAGCGGGTATCTAGTTACTTCCAGCGAACTCAGCTTTCACCACGGATAGAGCTGATGGTGGGAAAAATTGCTCGCTACGAAACTACAGTAACACGCTCAGAAACCGAAGCCTTAATTCTAGAGAACAATTTGATTAAGGAGTTAGCTCCTCCATTCAACATTCTCTTCCGAGATGATAAGTCCTATCCCTATGTCATGTTGACAGGGCATCAGTTTCCACGCCTAGCCTCCTATCGAGGAAAGACAGATAAGCGAAATAACTACTTTGGACCGTTTCCTAATTCATGGGCAGTACGTAATAGCGTGCAAATTTTGCAGAAAGTCTTTCGCCTGAGAACTTGCGAAGACTCTGTATTTAAAAACCGCAGTCGTCCATGCTTATTGCATCAAATTCATCGCTGTAGCGCACCCTGTGTTGGCCGTCTGAATGCAGATCAATATGGTCAGGACGTAGCACAGGCAACCCGTTTTTTAGAGGGCGACCACAGTCGCGTACTCTCTGAGCTTGAAAAGAAAATGCATGCTTACAGTGATGCCATGGAATTTGAAATGGCTGCAGTACTAAGGGATCGTATTGCAGATCTTTCGAGCGTCTTACAGCAGCAGTCTATGGATACCGTTGCTGATGGTGAAGGCGATGTGGATGTGATTGCTGTAGCCCAAATGGAAGGCGTCGTTTGCGTCAATCTCGCAATGATTCGTGGTGGTCGTCATTTAGGTGATCGGGCCTATTTTCCTAAGGGGCTGCGCTCAAGTTCGGGAGAGCTGCCGCCACCAGCAGAAATTCTCGAGGCCTTTATTGCACAGCATTACCTAGAAGAGAAGTTAGGTGATGGTGAGGCGACTACTAATTTAATTCCATCTGTACTAATTCTGAATCATCCTTTAAGAAAATTGGTTGATGACATTGCGGCACCAGAAGAGAGTACTGAAGATTTTTCTGATCAGACGGCTCCGGAAGGTTTGCACGATTTACTCAATGCACAAGCTGGTAAGCGGATTACTTTCCTGCATCAGCCACAAGGCCAGAGACGGCATTGGTTGGCCATGGCTGAGGGTAATGCCAAGATTGCCATTGCTAAGCGTTTAGTCGAGACTGGCGGACAACTAGCAAGAGCACGAGCGCTGGCTGATGTTTTGGTGTTGGAATTAGAAAGTCTTGAGCAACTACGTATTGAATGTTTTGATATTAGCCATACTTCTGGTGAGGCGACGCAAGCTTCTTGTGTGGTGTATTCGAAAAATGCGATGCAGTCTAGTGAATATCGCCGTTTTAATATCAATGACATCACGCCAGGTGATGACTACGCAGCAATGCGCCAGGTCTTGCAACGTCGTTATGCAAACTTCCAAGAGCTCCCTGTCGAGAAGATGCCGCAAGTGATTTTGATTGACGGTGGTAAAGGTCAGGTTGAGATGGCAAGACAAGTACTCTCTGAATTTGGTATGGACATCAGCTTGATTGTTGGCGTTGCTAAAGGGGAGGGGCGTAAGGTTGGCCTTGAGACGCTTATTTTTGCTGACGGACGGAAATCGCTCGAACTGGGCATTGATAGCGCAGCATTGTTATTGGTGGCACAAATCCGTGATGAGGCGCATCGCTTTGCGATTACGGGCATGCGTGCAAAGCGGGCAAAAGCCAGAACGGTTTCTCAGCTGGAGGAGATTGAGGGGATAGGGGCAAAACGTCGTCAAAAATTACTCGCCCGTTTTGGAGGTTTGCGTGGCGTTTCTAATGCCACCATCGAAGAGCTCTCGAGTGTGGAAGGGATATCCACTGCATTGGCAGAACAAATTTATAGGCAACTTCATTGATTGCCCAGCATACTCCCATTAGTTTATGCTTAAGCTATGCCGTTTAATTTACCCATTGCCCTGACCTGGTTGCGCGTTGCCGCAATTCCGCTGGTTGTTGCAGTGTTCTACTTACCCAGTAACTGGCTTACTCCCTTTGAGCAGAATCTGACTGCCACCATTATTTTTGTGTTTGCAGCTGTTACTGATTGGTTAGATGGTTACTTGGCTCGCAAAATGAAACAAGAGTCGGCATTTGGTCAATTCTTAGACCCGGTAGCAGACAAGCTAATTGTTGCTGCTGCATTGTTGGTTCTCCTCAATATGGATCGCGTCCAAGTCTGGGTAGCCCTGATCATTATTGGACGTGAAATTACTATCTCCGCCTTGAGAGAGTGGATGGCGCTATTAGGTGCCGGGAAAAGTGTTGCTGTACATATGGTTGGCAAGCTAAAGACCACGGCTCAACTTGTAGCAATTCCATTTTTATTGTTGAACGACACCATATTTGGTTGGCTCAATTGCGCGCAAGTGGGTACTTGGTTAATCTGGATTGCATCCTTTTTGACACTTTGGTCAATGTTTTATTACATGAAAAAGGCTTTACCTCAGATAGTTGAAAAAGCCGAGTAATGTCCACAAACCCATGGCTGATAAGGGCTTTATGCAAACATGAGCCTCGCTGGTAAATAGTTTTGTTCATGAATAATGCGTTCTATCAAATTGTTTGCTAAACTGTTGCCCTGTTATGCGGGAATAGCTCAGCTGGTAGAGCGATACCTTGCCAAGGTATAGGTCGGGAGTTCGAACCTCCTTTCCCGCTCCAAGTTCGATGGGAAGCCCTAAAAAAGCTTCCCATTTTTGATTCAAGCATATGGCGCGTTGGCCGAGTGGTTAGGCAGGAGCCTGCAAAGCTTCGTACGGGGGTTCGATTCCCTCACGCGCCTCCAGTAATGTAGATTGATTACCAGGGCAAGAACATGATGCAACTGAAAAGACTCCAAAGATTCACATCTGCGTTAGCGCTATCCGGGCTCTTGGTAGCCTGTGCATCTTCAGGCGATTCTCCAACTGGGACGCCAAGTGAAGTTCAAGAAATTCAATCGCAACTCCTAGGTGATATGCCATTACCTGCAGCATCAAAAATCATCGGCTCTGATTCATTGATTATTGGTCGTGGTGATAATTGGGTTGGGCGTGTAGTTTTATCTGGCGTGCAAACCCCCACAGATATTTATGCATTTTTCCAAGCCGAGTATCCCAAAGCAGGTTGGACTACCGTGAGTGCAGTGAAATCAAAAACCAGTATTTTGGTTTTCACTAAAGGTGATCGAACCTCAACAGTGGAGTTAAATGAAGGCCCATTCACTGGACCAAAGACAATCATCACTATTACTGCATCTCCTAAGAACGCAAACGTAGTTGCGCCAACTAAGAAATAAAAATAGTTGTATCGCGAGCAATAGAAAAAAGCCTCTTAACGAGGCCTTTTGCTTTGTATTGCAAGGCTTAGAGCCCACCAGCCCTAATGAGGCCAACCGCTTGACCTTCAACTGCAAAGTTCGGTTGACGTCTGTCTACCAAAATATTTTTGAAGTCTGGGTTCTCGGCTTGTAATTCAATCACCATGCCATCCGCAGTTTTCTTTTGGTTCCAGCGTTTTACTGTGACTTCATCATCTAGGCGCGCAACTACGATATCGCCGTTACGAACCTCGGAAGTTTTTCGTACCGCAAGGTAGTCCCCATCCAGAATGCCGGCATCGCGCATGCTCATACCAACCACCTTCAGTAAGTAATCGGCACCTTTACTAAACAAGCCTGGGTCAATGGGTACTTGTTTTTCAATATGCTCAACCGCCATGATTGGAGAGCCTGCAGCAACACGACCAATCAGTGGCAGTGTGAGTTGCTGAAGGGCGCCAGAAGGTAATGACATCTGACGATATTTATTCGGATTGTGTGTTTGATTAAAGCGTTGCGGAATACGAATGCCGCGGGATGTTCCCGGAGTTAACTCGATGTATCCTTTTTTTGCCAAGGCACGCAAATGCTCTTCAGCGGCATTGGCAGAAGCAAATCCTAGTTGCGTTGCAATTTCAGCGCGAGTGGGAGGTGAACCACTTTCATCGATGGCCTTGGTAATCAACTCCAAAATCTCACTTTGACGTGAGGTGAGTTTGGGGAGGGCAGTCAGCTCCTCTGGAAAATCGACTGTATTTATGTCCATACTGGGATTGTATACAGCACTTTTTGAATATTCAAGCAATTTGGAGGCGGATAATGGAGGAATGAGTTCAAAACCCAGCATTTCTGAAAACACGCCCCATCTACTGGTTTTAGGTATGGGCGGCACCATTGCAGGCCTCGCCCCCAAGCCGGAAGTAAGCCCCCTTCAATACGAGGCTGGCAAAGTCGGAGTTGATGCTCTAGTGGCGCAGATTCAGTCGGTGGTGCCCGCAGGGGTAAGGTTGGTCTCGCATCAACTGGCCAATATCAACAGTCGCAATCTGACTGATGCTCACCTTACTAGTCTGGGGCTGGCTGTAAGAGAGGCTCTGTTGGATGCTTCAGTGAGGGGGATTGTGATTACCCATGGCACAGATACCATTGAAGAAACAGGCTTATTTCTGCAGGCAACGTCTGGAAAGTTAGCTCAGACTCAGTCTAAGAGGGTTATTTTGACTGGGGCCATGCTTCCAAGTAACGCGCCTGGAGCGGATGGGCCCTCTAATCTGTTGGATGCTCTGCGCTGGGCTTCCACCCCAATTGATAACTGCCCAGGTGGCATTTATGCAGTGATGGATGGGCGTGGATGTCTGGCAATGGATTTAGCCAAGCGCCACGCTACAGCCCTCAATGCCCCATTACAGAATTCCCCATCCAGTTCAGTGGGCTTAATTAATCCATCTTGGTTATCTGGTGTTAAGGCTGTGCAAGCAGCCTGGAATGAGGATTTACCTATTCCCGGGGAGGGTGAGTGGCCTTGGGTTGAGATCCTGACTAGTCATGCGGGTGCTCGCCCTGAAACCATCACGCATTGGCTCAGCAGCTCCGTCCAAGGCTTTGTTCTTGCTGGTTCAGGACATGGTGGTTTTCATGATGACTGGACCGAACCTTTGAACCAGGCGATGGCTCGTGGCATTGCTTTGGTAAGGACAACTAGAACAGGTGCTGGGGCTACTTTGCGAAACATTCCCGAGTTAGATCAGCCTGGATGCCGTCCTTCAGGGTCTCTGACTGCGCCTAGAGCCAGAATTGCACTGCAATTGGCTCTGAATGCCGCAAAGCAGGCAAATAAAGCTGGTAAACCCCTGACCTGGCAGGATTTTTTTGCTAGAATAGCGGACTTACCTGAGATTAGGTAAGGACTCAAAAGCTGTAAATATGTGTAGTTAGTTTTACCTACAATTTGTTACTACCTTGTCACACTGGCGCTAACTTTAAAACCATCGGAAGTTAGCAAGACGCCCAGGTGACTTTATCCTTAAGGAGTGTTAGATGCGTCATTATGAAATCGTTTTTATCGTCCACCCGGACCAAAGCGAGCAAGTGCCTGCGATGATCGATCGCTACAAAGCGACATTAGCTGCTGCTGGCGGCAAAATTCATCGTATGGAAGATTGGGGTCGTCGTCAGATGGCTTACATGATCGACAAACTTGCTAAAGCCCATTACGTTTGTATGAACATTGAGTGCGACCAGAAAACTCTGGACGAGCTTGAGCACGCATTCAAATTTAACGATGCTGTTTTGCGTCACCTCATCATCAAGACTAAGAAAGCTGAAACAGAGCCTTCCATCATGATGAAAGAAGTGCAACGTGAAGAAGCGCGCAAATCAGCTCAATCCGACGCTCCTGTAGCAGCGGCTTAAGTTAGAAATTTGAAGAGGAATACACAGACTAGAAAACGTATCAGAGTGACGGAGCGGCGTTGAATCATTTCACCCTAACTGCATTCTTGGTATCTAAAGACGCGATTCGATTTACACCAGCAGGAATACCGGTGATGCATTGTCAGCTAGAACATAGCGGCGAAGTAAACGAGGTAGGAGTGGCTAGGAAAATTCAGATGAGTGTTGAAGCCATAGCAATCGGCCCGATACAAAAGGGGTTAGAGCAAATGGATTTAGGAGCCGAGGCAGTGTTTGAAGGATTTTTAGCACCCAAGACTCTACGTAATCAAAGGCTTGTTTTCCATATCACCCATATTCAATTGAAAAATTAAAGAGGAAATCATCATGGCGTTTGGAAAGAAACCCGATTTCAAAAAGAAACCAGCTCAGAACCCATTGTTCAAGCGTAAGCGTTATTGCCGTTTCACTGTTGCTGGCGTAGAACAGATTGACTACAAAGATGTAGACACATTGAAGGACTTCATTGGCGAAAACGCCAAGATCACTCCTGCACGTTTGACAGGCACAAAAGCTAAATACCAGCGTCAGTTAGACACTGCTATCAAGCGTGCTCGTTACTTGGCTTTGTTGCCATTCTCCGATCAACACAAGAAATAATTGGGAGCCCTCAATGCAAATCATTCTTTTAGAAAAAGTAATTAACCTGGGCAACCTCGGTGACATCGTTCGTGTTAAAGACGGTTACGCTCGCAATTTCCTAATCCCACAACGCAAAGCTCGTCGTGCAACTGAAACAGCCATCGCTGACTTTGCAGTACGTCGCGCTGAGTTGGAAAAGTTGGCTGCTGAGAAGTTGGCTGCCGCTGAAGCGGTTGGCACAAAGCTCAAAGACTTGGTTCTCGAAATCGGTCAAAAAGCAGGTGTTGACGGTCGTTTGTTTGGTTCTGTAACCAACCATGACATCGCTGATGCTTTGAAAGCTAAAGGCTTCGTAATCGAAAAAGCTTCTGTACGTATGCCTACTGGCCCGTTGAAGATGGTTGGTGATCACCCTGTAGCGGTAGCTGTTCATACCGATGTAGTGGCTGACATCACTATCCGTGTAGTTGGCGAGCAAGCGTAAGTTTTAGATCTTCGGTTTTTTAATAAATCGCTAGCCTCATGGCTGAATCCCGCTCACGCTCCCTTATGTCAAATCCTGGCATGATGGGTTCTGGGGATCCAGCCTTGCAGGCTTTAAAAGTACCGCCGCATTCTGTAGAAGCCGAGCAATCATTGCTCGGCGGTCTACTGATCGATAACACAGCCTGGGATCGCCTAGGTGGCGTGTTAACCGATAAAGATTTCTATCGCCCTGAACATGCTCTGATCTACAAGGTCATTCAGCGTTTAGTTGGCGACAATCATCCCGCTGATGTCATTACTGTCCATGAGGCTGTTAAGTCCGAGCAGGGTGGTGACTTGGTTGGCATCGATTACCTCAATTCATTAGCGCAGAGCACTCCAAGTGCAGCGAATATCAAAGGCTATGCCGACATTGTTCGTGATCGCAGTATTTTGCGTCGCCTGATTGAAGTGTCTGACAATATTGTGAACTCCGCATTTGTTCCAGAAGGTCGTTCCGTTAGAACACTCTTGGATGAAGCGGAATCACGCATTCTACAAATTGGTGAAGAGGGTAGTCGCAAAGCCGATTATCTCGAGATCGAACCATTACTTAAAACCGTTGTTGCGCGCATTGATGAGTTATATAACCGTCAAGGTGGCAGCGACATCACTGGTATTGCAACTGGATTTATTGATTTAGATAAGCAAACTAGTGGTCTGCAAAAAGGCGACTTAGTGATTGTTGCTGGTAGACCGTCAATGGGTAAGGCGCAGCCGCTAGATGCAAAAGTCAAAACGGTGGATGGCTGGAAGTTAATGGGGGATTTACGTTTTGGTGATCGCCTTGCTTCTGTGGATGGTCAGCACTCCATGGTTACCGGCATCTATCCGCAAGGCGCTAAACAGATCTACAAAATAACTTTCTCTGATGGTCGTGAAGCTGAGTGCTGTGATGAGCATCTCTGGCGTGTCATGTATCGCGATTGGGATGCTCCCAAAGTGATTAATACTGCGCGTTTAATGGAAATGCTTTCTTGTGTTCGCTACAAGAATCGTCTCTGGATAGATCCTGTTTCGGGTGATTTTGGTCACTCAAATACATTACCAATTAACCCATGGGTATTGGGTGCATTGCTTGGTGATGGAACTTTGGCCTTGTCTCACGGTAGCGTGATGTTCTCAACTAAATCTCCCGAGCTGATTGAGCGTATGAATGCGCTAGCTGGGTATGAGATGGAGTTGGTTCATGCCAACGCATATGACTGGAGATTGGTCTCCAAAGCCAGAATCACTGCTAACGGCCAACGTCAGTCTGTGCCAACGAATTATTTCCGCTCT
>JBEGUE010000014.1:0-7138 GCA_041179045.1 Pseudomonadota bacterium | reverse complement strand
AGCCATTTATGCGTTGGCCTGCAATGTGGTGGATCGGATGGATTTTCTTCCATTACCGCAAACCCGGCCTTAGGTGCTGCAATTGATATCTTGTCGCGCCATGGTGGCACAGGCATTCTTTCTGAAACGCCAGAAATTTATGGGGTTGAGCACACTCTTACTCGTAGAGCTGCTACTAAAGAAATCGGCGAGAAACTTATTAAACGGATTCGTTGGTGGAAAGATGAGTATTCCGTTGGTCGCGACGTCCAGATCAACGGGCAAGTGAGCCCTGGAAATCAAATTGGTGGCCTTGCCAACATCTTTGAAAAGTCGCTCGGCTCCTCCATGAAAGGCGGTACTGGACCCCTGATGGAAGTCTATCGATATGCAGAACCCGTCACAGCCAAAGGTTTTGTATTCATGGATACTCCCGGCTTTGATCCTGTCTCAGCAACAGGTCAAATTGCAGGTGGAGCAAACCTAATTGCCTTCACTACGGGACGTGGATCCATGTTTGGCTCTAAACCAGCGCCTTGCATTAAGTTGGCTACCAATACGCCTATGTATCAAAGGCTAACTGAAGACATGGACATCAATTGCGGAGAGATCTTGGATGGTACGGTTTCCGTTCAAGAGATGGGGCAACGTATTTTTGAACTCTTCCTCAGGACGGCCTCAGGGGAGGCTTCTAAAAGCGAATTATTGGGCCTGGGTGATTATGAATTTGTGCCTTGGCAAGTTGGCGTCATGAGCTAGCTAAAGACTCCACCTCAAATGATCGATAAGCGGGCATTTAGCCCGCTTTTTCCTTATTAAAAGAAGCTGGAAGTCGGCGCTAGGGACTGTAGAATTCAAGTTATTGACTTAATCAGGACTTCATTGGGCTTATGAAATTCAGAGACTACTATGAAACACTCGGTGTAGCGCGTGGCGCCACTGAAGCAGAAATTAAAGCGGCATACCGCAAGTTAGCTCGCAAATATCATCCGGACGTCAATAAAGAAGCTGGGGCAGAAGACCAATTTAAAGAAGTTGGTGAGGCCTACGCTGTTCTTAAAGATACTGAAAAGCGCGCCGCCTACGATCGTATGGGTGCCAACTGGAAGAACGGTCAAGACTTCACTCCTCCGCCAAACTGGAACGAGGGATTTGAATATTCTGACAACAACTTCGGTGGCGGAAATAGTGGATTTGGAGGTGGTTACGAGGGCGATCAAAGCGAATTCTTTGAATCTCTCTTTGGTAGAGGTCGTCAGGCTCAAGGTGGACGAAGTGGCAACCCCCGCCAAGGCATGAACTTCAAGGGTCAAGATCATCATGCCAAGATATTGATTGATCTGGCGGATGCATATAGCGGCGCACAACGAACTATCGCCCTGCACATGCCTACGCAAGATGCCAATGGCCATGTCAGCACTCAAGAACGTAAGCTCGATGTCAGCATTCCGAAGGGTATTAGGGCCGGGCAAAATCTACGCTTAGCTGGTCAGGGAGGTCCAGGCATGGGTTCTGGTGGTGCCGGAGACCTGTACCTTGAGATTGATTTCCATCCCAATCCCATCTATCGCGTAGATGGCAAAGATGTTTATCTTGATTTACCCCTGGCCCCATGGGAAGCTGCGCTTGGAACCACCGTCAATATACCGACCCCCGCAGGCTCAACCTTAGAACTGAAGATTCCGGCAGGTACAGCAGCCGGCCGCAAGATGCGACTCAAGGAGAAAGGCATCCCCAGCAAAGAGGCAGGCGATCTGTACGTAGTGCCAAACATTGTTCTACCTGGCGCCGAAACAGATGCGCAAAAAGAAGCGTATCAAGCGCTGGAGAAAGCTTTTGATTTCAAACCTAGAAACCATTTGAAGGGATGATGAATATGACACAAACACAAATCACCTGGATTACAGGTAGCGTTGTTGAAGAGGAGGTGCATATGAGCATTGTGGAAATTTCACAGGCAACACGTGCACCAGAAGATCTCATCATGTCTTGGGTATCAGAAGGCGTTCTTAGCCCTGTCGGCTCGTCCCCAGAAGACTGGCGCTTTAGCGGAGAGTCTCTTAAGCGCGCTAAGACTGCAGCTCACCTGACCCATGATCTAGAGCTCAACACTCCCGGAGTTGCTTTGGCGCTAGATCTTCTAGACGAAATCAGCCGCCTTCGAAATCAGTTGGTTCGTGAAAAAATAGTTTAAGCCCCCGAGGGACTTAGTGATGATGTACTTCGCAATTTAGGATAGAAAAATGACCGCATTACCCTGCATTGAAATTGAAACCGCCCCCAATCCAAGCGCTGCTGTCATTTGGCTTCACGGACTAGGGGCTGATGGCAATGACTTTGTCCCAATCATTCCTCAGCTCAATCTTTCTGAATGTCCAGCTATTCGATTTGTTTTTCCAAGCGCGCCCTCTATGGCTGTCACAGTCAATGGCGGCTACGTGATGCCAGCTTGGTATGACATTACTGAAAGAAATATCAATGCCCGTGAAGATCTTGCTGGCATTCATAAATCAGCAGCAGCAATCTCAGAGTTAATTGATCGAGAGGCAAGTCGTGGCATTGCCTATGAAAATATTGTTTTAGCTGGCTTCTCGCAGGGTTGCGCTATGTCTTTACAACTTGGCCTACGCTTTCCACATAGATTGGCAGGCATCATGGCGCTGTCTGGCTATTTGCCTTTAGCAAACTCACTAGCACTCGAGAGAAGCAATGCCAATAGCAACACTCCTATATTTATGGCGCATGGCGTTTGGGATGCGGTGATCACTCCAGAGCGCGCAGAAGCTTCAGCTGATATTCTGGAAAAATTGGGCTATCAGGTGGACTGGAATACCTACCCAATGGAACACTCTCTTCATCCAGACGAGCTGGTAGATATCTCCAGATTTTTAACTGCAGTGCTGGGTAAGTCTTAACCCACACTGCATTGAGCATTGCAATTACATTAAGATTCTGAGCGACTTAAAAGCAACTCCCAGCGCTGTAATTTGATATCTAAATCGGCAGTGATTTCTGATAAGCGCGCTTGCATGCTCGCCGCTAATTCAGGTTCATTCTTGTAGAGATCTGGATTACTCATGGCAATCCCAATATCAGCTTGCTCTGTCTCTAGTGTTTCGATTTGCAAAGGCAGGGTTTCTAATTCCTGCCGCTCTTTACCATTAAGCTTACTCACCCCAGTTTTTGCAGCAGCGGTTTTTGATTCAACCTTCACCCCTGTCTTTGCTTCTGGCTTAGATTCCGATTTCTCAGCAGCTTTCAGCCCACCATTGGCTGCACGAATCTTATCTGAGCGCGCTTTCTGAATCTTCCAGTCCTCGTAACCACCTTCATACTCACGCCAAAATCCATCACCTTCATTTGCAATAATGCTAGTCACTACGTTATCTAAGAAGTAACGATCATGACTGACCAAGAACACGGTGCCCTTATAGTCCTGCAGTAATTGCTCAAGTAAGTCTAGAGTGTCAATATCCAGGTCATTAGTTGGCTCATCCAAAACCAAGACGTTTGCAGGGCGTGCAAATAAGCGCGCCAACAATAAACGGTTACGCTCTCCGCCTGACAATGTACTTACTGGTGAATTAGTGCGCTCAGGTGCAAACAAGAAATCACTGAGATAACTCTTGACGTGTTTCTTATTGCCATTGATTTCGATCCACTCGCTACCTGGACTGATGTAATCCTCGAGCGAAGCATTGAGATCGAGGCCTTCACGCATCTGGTCAAAATAAGCGACCTCGATACGAGTACCCATCGTTGCTGTTCCAGAATCTGGTGCAATCGTTCCGAGAATTAACTTCAGAAGCGTAGTCTTACCAGCCCCGTTAGGACCCAGAAGTCCCACCTTATCGCCACGCAAAATCGTTGCTGTGAAATCCTTCACAATCGGGCGATCGTATGACTTAGAAACATTTTGCAGATCAGCAACAATCTTGCCGCTTCTATCTCCCGCTGAAACAGCGAGTTTGACTTGTCCAACAGCATCACGTCTTTGTGAGCGAGTAGCGCGAAGGTTTTCTAGACGTGCAATACGAGCAACGCTGCGGGTACGCCTAGCCTCAACCCCCTTGCGAATCCAGACCTCTTCTTGAGCGAGTAATTTATCTGCACGTGCATTAGCCAAAGACTCTGAATTCATTTCCTGGTCTTTTAATACTTCATAAGCCGAGAAATTACCTGGGTAAGTACGCAAGATGCCGCGGTCAAGCTCCACAATTTGCGTGCAGACGTTGTCCAAGAAAGCGCGATCATGGGTAATCAAAATCACAGAGCCCTTGTACTCTTTGAGCAAATCCTCTAACCAAGAAATCGAATCTAAATCCAAATGGTTCGTAGGCTCATCTAGTAGCAATACATCCGGCATCTCTACCAGTGCACGAGCAAGAGCAACCCGCTTCTTAGTTCCACCCGATAAAGTATTAATCTTGAGCTCAGCCGATAGGTGCAAGCGATCCAGCGTTTCATGAACGCGTTGCTCCCAATTCCAGCCACTTAAGGCCTCCAATTGCGACTGCACTTCATCTAGGCGATGGTGAGCAGCATCGTCCCACTCTCCAATACTGAGGGCCTCATATTCTTCACGCAAGGCTTTGGCCTGAGCTACGCCTTTGGATACGGCATCAAAGACGGTCTCCTCAGCCTCAAATATCGGTTCTTGTGGAACATAGGCAATTCGGAGACCTTGCTGATACTGCAGCAAGCCATCATCCATTTTTTCTATGCCGGCCAAGATCTTTAATAAAGAGGATTTGCCAGTGCCATTACGGCCAATTAAGCCAACCCGCTCCCCAGATTCCAGTGAGAAAGCAGTGTTTGCGAGGAGGTCAACGTGGCCAAAAGCCAGTTTTGCATCAGTGAGTACGATTAAAGCCATGGCGACATTATCGTCACTTCACCCAAAGTGGCGATATTTCCAATAAACATGGGATTGAGAAGTAGAATTTACCCAAGGAACACGTCTAAATAAAGGGATAAATGACCTGTAAGCTCAGCCCTAGCGCTCCACGACTCATTCTCTTTGCCGGTCATGCGGGCACTGGTAAAACCACTTTGGCTAAAAAAGCACTACCCCTCATTGTTGAGAAGACTGGGGAAAGCTTTTTCTTTTTAGATAAAGATACCGTGTATGGCGCCTATAGCGCCCATGTTATGGAGCTCACTACCAAAAACCCCAATGATCGAGATAGTCCTTTCTACCTCCAGAATTTGAGGGATTGGGAATATGCAGGACTGATTGCTATCGCCAAAGAAAACCTGCAGCTCGGAGTCAATGTCATCCTAGTGGGCCCCTTCTCTAGTGAAATCCAAAGTGGTCGGATGTTTAAGCCCGAAGAGCTTGGTGTGCCCAACGTATCGAGCATCAGAATTGCCTGGATTGATTTAGATGAGAGTGAAGCTAAAATCCGCATGGAGCGGCGCGCGGATCCGAGAGATGAATACAAACTACAGCATTGGGATGAATACACTAAGCGAAGAGTAGAACCGCCAGAGCATGATGCAATCCAGCGTTTCGACAACTTACATTTTGATGCAGCTCAGTTTGAGAAGTTAATCGATCATTTAATTAACTAAATGCTTACTTGGCTAGATAATCAAGCGCAACTGCTTCTGCGACCTTAATGCCATCAACCCCTGCCGATAAGATTCCACCAGCATAGCCAGCGCCCTCGCCTGCTGGGTAAAGACCTTTGATATTTAAACTTTGAAGATTAGCGCCTCGGGTAATACGCAAGGGTGAAGATGTACGCGTTTCAATACCAGTCAGTACTGCATCTTTCATCGAGAAGCCTTTAATCTGCTTCTCAAAAGCAGGAATCGCCTCTCGAATTGCTTCAATGACATAAGCAGGCAGAGCATCAGCAAGATCCGTCAAGTGCACGCCGGGCTTATAAGAGGGGATTACGGAGCCAAATTCCGTAGAGGCTTTACCGGCTAAGAAATCACCCACTAATTGACCGGGAGCTTCATAGGTAGATCCGCCCAACTCGTATGCCTTGGACTCTAGCGCTCTCTGAAAATCGATACCTGCCAAGGGGCCGCCAGGATAGTCATCCGGGGTAATGCCAACAACGATGCCCGCATTAGCATTGCGCTCGTTACGCGAATACTGACTCATACCGTTGGTAACAACCCGATTGGGTTCAGAGGTAGCTGCTACTACTGTTCCGCCAGGGCACATACAGAAGCTATAGACAGCGCGGCCATTCTTGGCATGGTGAACCAATTTGTAATCAGCCGCACCAATGAGCTCGTTACCAGCATGTGGCCCTAAGCGCGCCCTATCAATTAAAGATTGGGGATGCTCAATACGAAAGCCCACAGAAAACGGTTTGGCTTCCATGTACACACCTGCCGCATGAAGAGCCTCAAAGGTATCGCGAGCGCTATGCCCCAAAGCAAGCACCACATGATTGGCAGGCAGATCAGGATGTCCTTCAATTTTGACGCCCGCAATCTGATTGTCTTGAATATCAAAGCCAACCACTTTTTGTGAGAAACGAATCTCTCCACCAAGCTCAATAATTTCTTGACGCATTTTTTCGACCACGCCTACCAATCGAAATGTGCCGATATGCGGCTTAGCGACATAATGAATTTCTTCGGGGGCGCCCGCTTTAATAAATTCAGCAATGACTTTACGACCATAAAACTTTGGATCTTTAATTTGACTCCAGAGCTTGCCATCAGAAAACGTCCCTGCCCCACCCTCACCAAATTGCACATTGGATTCTGGATTGAGGACATTCTTGCGCCACAGACCCCAGGTATCTTGGGTGCGTTCACGCACGGGTTTGCCGCGCTCTAATACGATTGGCTTAAAACCCATCTGCGCCAATACTAAGGCAGCAAAAATTCCACAAGGGCCAAATCCAATCACAACGGGTCGCTCAAAGCTTTCGTTCTTCACTTGTGAGACGTTGGCCACAAAGTGATAACTCATATCTGGTGATGGTCGAATATGAATGTCATTCGAAAACTGCTTCAGTAATTTTTCTTCATCCTTTACCGATAAATCTACGGTGTAGATAAAGGCCAGAGCCACGTTTTTTCTGGCGTCGTAGCTGCGTTTAAAAACGTTGAACCGAATCAGATCTTGAGCGTGGATATTTAAGCGCTGCAAGATCGCCTCTTCCAACGCCTCTGGGGCATGACTGAT
>JBEGUE010000013.1:0-2608 GCA_041179045.1 Pseudomonadota bacterium | reverse complement strand
ATGGAACTTTGAGTTTGTCGGTGAGCAATACGTGCTAACTTGGATCATTCCAAACTTCTATTTCCATGTCACGACCACTTACAACATCTTGCGTCACAACGGTGTTGAGCTGGGTAAGATGGATTATCTCGGTTAATGGGTCTGGCTGAGCTCATCGAGATTGGGCAAGCTTGGGTCTACAGGGCAAGTATTTATGCCTCCAATACCTTTTTAGACGATCCTGCTATCTTGGCCTTTGCTTTTTCTTGATTCTGTCTATGCACTAATTTGGCGCAATGTTAAATCATTGCGCCAATCGGTTTTGCTGTCTTCAATTAGACTTACTCCCTCGATAGAATATTTACTAAAATTGATAGCATTATTTAGAAGAGTTTGGTGTCATGACGGAAGGTTTAATCATCGGATCAGTTTTGCTATTAGGCGGCCTAGTGGTGCGCTATATGCAAAAACACCCCTTTTATCGCTATAAAACCCAAAAACACAAAGAGCGTTATCAATCCAAACTGCATGATGCTCTAGAACACAGGAGTGGTAGCGCAGAGGCATATTGGCTATCGCGCGCTGTCGCAGACTTTATTTTTGATTTTGGGCAGCGTACCTACCATGATTACCATGTCGAGCAATATGAAAAGCGTGCGCAGTCAGAAATCCCCCATATTTACCATCTTGGCATTGAAGACCCCAATATTTTGTGCCAGCAGCTAGTAGAGCGGGCGGTTGAGCTAAAGGTGCCGACATCACTTTTTGCATTACATATGCGTAGCCTATGGGGAGGCTATTTAGTACCCGTTGGGCGTCTCACTCCCAAAAGTATTGAACGTATTTCAGGCTCTGCAGTCTATTGCGCTGAGTTAAATAATTTACCTTCCTCTAAAGACGATATGCAGCGCTTTATGGAAAAGACCGGTCAAGCGTAATCCATCATTTAGTCATTATTTAATCATCCCAGCATTCTTGGCGTCTTCCATTGCCTGAGGAATTTTCTCTTTCATGAATGCCGGCATTTTTGAGAGTGGAATATCCACAATCACAAAGCCCGAGTCTTCTAATTTTTTCTTCGTTTCAGGGTCGGCATTGAGCTGTGCAAAATAATCAGACAGTTTTTGTTGTAAGACCAGTGGCGTAGCCTTTGGTACTGCAACGCCGCGGTAGGCGCCATCCACCCAGTTCAGGCCTAATTCTTTAAACGTGGGTACGTCTGGTAGAGCAGGATTGCGTTTTTCAGTGGCAATTGCCAGTGTACGCACCTTAGATTTTTGTTGAATCGCCAAGGGTAGATAACCCATGGCGCCATCTACGTGCATCCCAATTAAGGCAGTAATTAAATCTCCCGTACCTTTAAAAGGAACGTAATTAATTTTCACACCTGCTAATTTATTTAAGCGCTCTACTGCCATATGGTTTGCAGAATATTGTGCAGAGCCGGCAAGATTGATTTTGCCAGGATCCTTTTTGGCGGCAGCAATCAGATCTTGATAGGTTTTATATGGGCTATCAGCAGAGACCATGAGGGCATCTGGAGTGAAGTGGTAATAGTAGATTGCGCTGATGTCATCGGTCTTGTACTGAATACCTTCTTGTAATGGCTGCAAGATCGTATGGGGAATATTGACGCCGACTACTGTAGTGCCATCAGCGGGATAGGTATTGAGAGCGCTCCAGACGAGTGCACCACCAGCGCCTGCGCGGTTCATGACTACCATCGGTTGCTTAAACTTTTTGGCAGAAATATCTGCTTGATAGCGCGCCACTAAGTCCGACTCTCCAGCGGGTGGGAAGGGGATGATGTATTGGATCGTTTTATCGGGGAATGGCTGTGCACTGACAACCGAGATAAAGCTGAAAGAGAGGGCGACAAGTTTAATTAGTGAAAACACTTTCATTTTGAAATCTCCTGAATTACTGCATTAGTAACATCACTCATCATTGCAGAGCCTCCTAAATCACGGGTATGTAATTGGGGATTGGCGGTGACGATTTCAATGGCATGCATGAGTATCTTGCCAAGCTCTTTTTCTCCCAAGAAGTCGAGCATCATGACTGCGGACCAAAATGTACCAATGGGATTTGCCAAACCCTGACCCATAATGTCAAACGCTGAACCATGAATCGGCTCAAACATCGATGGATACCGCCTTTCAGGATCAAGATTAGCGGTAGGAGCAATACCCAAACTGCCGGCAAGCGCTGCCGCTAAATCGCTTAAGACGTCCGCATGCAAATTGGTAGCCACAATCGTATCTAGTGACTCAGGGCGATTGACCATACGAGCAGTAGCAGCATCGACCAGTTCTTTATCCCAGCTGACATCTGGAAAATCTTTGGCTACCAGCTGAGCGATTTCATCCCACATCACCATGCCGTGTCGTTGGGCATTGGACTTAGTAATGACTGTGAGGTGTTTGCGGGGTCGAGACTGCGCGAGCTTAAAGGCAAAGCGCTGTACACGCTCAACGCCAACGCGCGTCATGATGCTCATATCGGACGCCACTTCAATCGGGTGACCTTGGTGGGCTCTGCCGCCCACTCCGGAGTACTCGCCTTCTGAGTTCTCCCGCACAATCACCCAGTCCAGTTGTTCCGGCTTGCAATTGCGCAAAGGGGTTTG
>JBEGUE010000012.1:0-5958 GCA_041179045.1 Pseudomonadota bacterium | reverse complement strand
GCCAATGCCTTGTTGCGTCACCTGGCAGAGAAGTTACCCATTTCTCGCTGGCAGCGCGACCTCACTGATTCAACTGTCTTACGCAACCTCGGCCCAGCCTTTGGCCACAGCGTTTTAGCTTATGACAGCGCCTTACGTGGCTTAGGTAAGTTAGAAGTGAACCATGCAGCAATTGCCGCTGACTTAGATGCATGCTGGGAAGTATTGGCAGAGCCAGTGCAAACTGTAATGCGTCGTTACGGTATTGAGAACCCGTATGAGCAACTCAAAGAGCTCACTCGTGGCAAAGGTATCAACCAGGCCGATTTACAAACCTTTATTCGTGGTCTGAAGATTCCAGATGATGCAAAAACCTTATTGCTTGAGATGACCCCATCTTCTTATTTAGGCAAGGCGGTCGAATTGACCGAACGCCTGAAAAAGTGAGCTTGACTCCAAGCCTTGGGTCCGCACCGGAGGATTTGCAATACGGTGCTCGCCCCAAGATCTGGTTTGCTGTTTATCAACTGCTTTGGCATCTGCTTCTGCCTTTTGCATTCATTCGCCTAGCTTGGCGCACACGCCATTCTTCTGAATATTTAAATCACTTCTCTGAGCGTTTGGGTTTTGCTTATGGCAAAACAACTCAGGGGTCTGTGTGGATTCATGCGGTATCTGTTGGTGAGACTAGGGCAGCACAACCTTTGGTTGAGGCTTATTTAGCTCGTGGCGAGAGGGTTCTGTTGACGCATATGACGCTCAATGGTCGCCGTACCGGCGCCGCTCTATTTGAGAGTGCGATTGCTGCAGGTCAATTACGTCAGGTGTATTTACCCTATGACCTCTGCTGGTCTGTTGCTAATTTCATTCGCGCATTTAAACCCAAGTTCGGCTTGCTAATGGAAACCGAAGCTTGGCCAACCATGGTGTTTTATTGCGCGGAAATCGGCCTGCCATTATTTTTAGTAAACGCACGCCTATCTGAACGAAGTGCTCGTCGCGTAAATCGATTTGGTAATGCCGGTAGATCCTTATTTCAGGCATTTAAAGGAATTTTGGCTCAAACACAATTGGATGCTGATCGGTATCGCAGTCTCGGCGTTAAGCGGGTAGAGATTGTTGGCAACTTAAAGTTTGACGTGTCACTGGATCCTAATTTAGTTCAGCAAGGACAATCTTGGAAGCAAGAGCTTCATAGCAAACAACGCTTGATGGTCTGCGCTGCCAGCACTCGGGATGGTGAAGAGGCACTTATTCTGAAGGCCTGGAAAGACCTTTTGCTTGGCAATAGTTTTGAGATTGCTCCGTTGCTCTGTTTGGTTCCACGTCATCCCGAACGTTTCTCTGATGTGGCCAATCAAATTGAGAATGCTGGTCTGATATTTCGACGCCGTACAGAATGGATTGAGACGCCAAAGGGCGATGCCAGTGTGGATGTAATTCTGGGTGACTCAATGGGTGAGATGCCGATGTATTACAGCGCTGCTGACTTGGTGGTGATGGGCGGCAGTCTGCTTCCGTTTGGCGGTCAAAATCTGATTGAAGCCTGTGCTGCTGGATGTCCAGTGTTGCTTGGTACGCATACCTATAACTTCCAGCAAGCTGCATTAGATGCTATCGAGATGGGTGCTGCCAAGCGTATCCAAGATGCGCTCATTTTGAGTGAGCCGATTGCCCTCGTAGACTCTTTAAAAGAATTGCTATTGAATACCGCTGAACTGGCAAGGATGTCGAGTGCTGCAAAGTCTTATGCACTCCAGCATCAAGGTGCGACCCAAAATATTATGGCCGCCCTTGAGGATTTAAATTAACTCAGACTGAGATATTAAACCTGAGCCCCAAAATTGGGATCATCATTACGCGTAACATCATCCGGCTTTTTATCGCCCTTCACTAGATCTTCGCGGGTTACACCAAGCCACATAGCCAAGGCTGCTGCCACGAATACTGAAGAGTAAATACCAAACAAAATACCGATGGTAAGCGCTAAAGCAAAGTAAAAGAGGGTGGGGCCACCAAAAATCAACATTGCTAAAACCATCATCTCAGTACTGCCGTGAGTAATTACAGTACGGCTAATTGTGCTGGTAATGGCGTTATCAATAATCTCGGAAGTACTCATCTTGCGATACTTACGAAAGTTTTCACGAATACGGTCAAAGATCACCACCGACTCATTTACTGAGTAGCCTAATACAGCTAATACCGCAGCCAGAACGGAGAGTGAGAACTCCCACTGGAAAAAGGCAAAGAAGCCCAAAATGATCACGATGTCATGCAAGTTTGCGATGATGCCGGCGACTGCAAATTTCCACTCAAAGCGGAAGGAGAGGTAAACCACGATACCAATGATCACAAATAGCAATGCTAGCAATCCATCGATTGCCAACTCGCGTCCAACCTGTGGGCCAACAAACTCAACACGTTGAAGTTTCACTCCAGAAGTACTTGGTTCAAGCACCTGCATGACCGCTGCGCTTTGATCGGCAGAAGAAATTATTTTTCCTTCAATATCTTTCTGGAGTGGCAGACGAATCATCACATCACGTGAGCTGCCAAAGTTTTGAATCTGGGTATCGGAGTAACCCAGTTTTTCTACCTTGGATCTGATTGAATCTAGGGGAGCTGTTTGTGGATAAGAAACTTCCATCACTGTACCGCCAGTGAACTCAATAGATAAGTGAAGACCGTTTTGCCATAGAAAGAAAACAGCTGCGAAGAAGGTGATTAGGGAAACTGCATTCAGCGCCAATGCGTGGCGCATAAAGGGAATGTCTTTTTTAATTCGGAAAAATTCCATGACTTATTTCTCCTGTGAGCGCCAAACTTGGCCGATAGCGAGTTTCTGAACTTTTTTACCCCTGCCGTACCAGAGGTTAACTAGGCCACGTGAGAAAAAGACTGCTGAAAACATTGAAGTCAAAATACCAAGGCAATGCACTACTGCAAAGCCTTTGATTGGGCCAGAGCCAAATGCCAGCAATGCAAGACCAGCGATTAAGGTGGTGACGTTTGAGTCCAAGATGGTTGCCCAAGCTTTATCAAAGCCAATGGCAATCGCAGTTTGTGGGGCAGCGCCATTACGCAGTTCTTCACGAATACGTTCGTTGATTAACACGTTAGAGTCAATCGCCATACCTAGCGCTAATGCCATCGCGGCAATACCTGGCAAGGTTAAGGTGGCTTGTAGCATCGACAATACAGAAATCAAGAGTAGCAAGTTCACTGCCAGGGCGACTACTGAGAAGGTGCCAAATAAGAGGTAGTAAGCAATCATGAAAATGGAGATTGCACCAAACCCGATGATGAGGGACTTGAAACCCTTCTCAATATTTTCTGCACCTAAGCTTGGTCCAATCGTGCGCTCTTCAATGATTTCCATTGGGGCTGCTAATGAACCTGCGCGCAACAAGAGTGCTAAGTCATTTGCACTCTCGGTAGTTGGTTGGCCAGTGATTTGAAACTTAGAGCCAAACTCGCCTTGAATCGTGGCAATGGTGAGAACCTCGCCTTTACCTTTTTCAAACAAGATCATACCCATCGGTTTACCGATGTTTTCACGAGTCACTTCTTGCATTACGCGACCACCAGCAGCATCTAAGGAGATGTTCACTGCAGGGCGTTGGTTTTGATCAAAGCCGGCGCTTGCATCAGTAATGCGATCACCACTAAAGATGACCGATTTTTTGAATACGCCTTGACGGTTCTCGCCAAAGCGGAAGACATCCATGCCCGGAGGTGGAGTCTCACCAATGCCAATGGTTGAAACGATTGGGTCGGCCAGTCTAGATTCTAGAGTTGCGGTACGACCAATGATGTCCTTGGCGCGAGCAGTATCTTGCACGCCTGGAAGCTGCACAACAATCCGTTCTGCACCTTGTTGTTGGATCACTGGTTCCTTAACGGCCAGCTCATTGACGCGCTTATTGAGTGTGACGATATTTTGTTTTACTGCGTTATCTTGAATTTCTTTTAAGGCGGTCGGCTTGAATTCGCCAACCAGTTTCGGAGATAGGCCGGTAGGCTTAATTTGCCAGGTCAAATCAGGCTGACTAGTCATCAAGACAGTACGTGCCTTTTCAGCATCTTCGATGCTGCCAAATGTGAGGGTGATGGAGTCTTGGCCACGCTCAATACCTTGCTGGCGAATCGATTTATCACGCAGCTGACTACGAATATCCGTTGCCAAAGAGGTAACCTTCTTTTGAACTGCGCCCTTCATGTCCACCTGCAGCAGGAAGTAGACGCCGCCACGCAAGTCAAGACCAAGAGGCATCGGTAATGCATTTAGTGCATTTAACCAGCTTGGTGTGTTGGAGAGAAGGTTTAATGCGACTGTGAAATTAGGTTCGTTTTGATCAACGTTCAATTTCTGCTGCAGTAAGTCGCGTGCACGAAGTTGAATGTCAGTATTGTTAAAACGAATTTTGATTGAACCGACATTACCTGTAGACTCAAAGAAGATGCCGGTATTGCTAATATTGTCATCGGTCAGAATCTTTTCGACTCGAGACTGTGTCGCCAAATCAACCTTGATGGTTGGCTTGGCGGACGAGACTTGAACCGCTGGCGCCTCTCCGTAGAAATTAGGTAATGAATATAGTCCCCCGATCAATAAAGCAAATAGGATGACTATGTATTTCCAGAGAGGGTAGCGATTCATATTGAGATACTTTTAAACAAGCGTATTAAGCAGACTTCAGTGAGCCTTTTGGCAATACTGTTGTGATGGCGCCTTTTTGCATTTGCACTTCAGTACCAGCAGCAATTTCAACAGTCACAACTTGATCTTTTAATGCAGTAACTTTGCCAATGATGCCGCCAACAGTCACTACTTCGTCGCCAACAGAAAGAGACTCCAGCATTGCTTTAGTTTCTTTTTGACGCTTCATTTGTGGGCGAATCATGATGAAGTACAGCACTGCAAACATCAAAAGCAAGGGAAGAAAGCTCATCAAGCCACCAGAATCTGCACCCGCGGCTGGAGCCTGGGCAAAAGCGTTACTAATCCACATACAAAACCTCCATTAATTACCAGTTGAAAACTGCTTTAGGAACTGCTTCAGTTTTAGGCTTTTAAAGCGAAGCCGTAAACCCGCAATTCTAAACTGTATGGGGCTTTGAGGGCTTATTTACGTTCCTAAGGCTATTAATCCTGTCCGGGCTCTACGCCGCGCTGGCGATTCCGATGAAATTCTTCGCGATAGGCGCTAAAACGGTCTTTAGCCAGAGATTCTCGGATCTCTTCCATCAGCTGTAGGTAATACGAGAGGTTGTGGATGGTGTTGAGTTGTGACCCCAGGATCTCATTCGCTTTTTGGAGGTGATTTAAGTAGGATCTGGTGAAGTTTTTACAGGTGTAGCATGCACAAGTAGGGTCGACAGGGCGATCATCGTCCTTGTACCCTGAATTACGGAGCTTAAGGTCACCAAAGCGGGTAAAGAGCCAGCCATTACGGGCATTGCGAGTTGGCATGACGCAGTCAAACATATCAATGCCCAGGCTGACACCTAGCATCAAGTCTTCAGGTGTTCCAACCCCCATTAGGTAATGGGGCATGTGCTCTGGCAGCTTTGGGGCTGTGAAATGGAGGATGCGCTCAAACTCAGGCTTTGGCTCCCCAACGGAGAGGCCGCCAATAGCGATCCCATCGAAACCCTGTTGACTGACAGCATCTAGGGAGAATTCACGGAGGTTTTCAAACATGCCACCTTGGACGATGCCAAATAGACCATTGCCGGTTTCGAGCTCGCGAAAACGTTTTAAGGAGCGATCACCCCAGCGCAGCGACATCTCTAATGAGGCGCGCGCAGTTTTTTCTGAGGTTGCCTGCCCCTTGATTTCGTAAGGCGTGCATTCATCAAATTGCATTGCGATATCGCTATTCAGTACCGCCTGAATTTCCATCGACACTTCCGGCGACATAAATAATTTATCGCCATTGATTGGAGATGCAAAGGTAACGCCCTCCTCAGAAA
>JBEGUE010000011.1:0-4920 GCA_041179045.1 Pseudomonadota bacterium | reverse complement strand
AGCGCACATTAATCACTAACCGGAGTATTTATGAGTTACGACAAGGTCAGCCCAGGTAAGAAAATCCCAGAATCATTCAACGTCATTATTGAGATCCCAATGAATGCGGATCCGGTGAAGTATGAAGTAGATAAAGAAACTGGCTGCCTTTTCGTAGATCGCTTCATGGGTACAGCAATGCACTACCCATGTAACTACGGTTACATCCCTAAGACGGTTGCAGGTGACGGCGATCCCGTTGACGTTCTCGTCATTACTCCATTTGCATTGGTGCCAGGATCGGTTGTGAGCTGCCGCGCTATCGGCATGTTAGAGATGGAAGATGAAGGTGGCCAAGATGCGAAGTTATTGGCGGTTCCAGAAGATAAGATTTTGCCAATCTATAAGCATTTACAAAAGCCTGAAGATGTAAACGAATTACTTCTCGCCCAAATCCAACACTTCTTCGAGCACTATAAAGATCTCGAAAAAGGGAAGTGGGTAAAAGTGAAAGGCTGGACTGGTGTTGCTGGTGCCCATAAAGAAATTTTGGACGGCATCGAAGGTTACGCCAAGTCACAGAAGTAATTCAGTAGCCATTGGAGTGAGCTCGCAAAAAATCGCCCTAGCGCAAATCAACCCTCTTTTGGGTGATTTGCCTGGCAATGCGCAGCTCATCTCTCAAGCTGCCGCAGATGCATATGCAAAAGGCGCCACAGTAGTTCTTACGCCAGAGCTCTCGCTCACTGGCTACCCTCCAGAAGATTTGCTATTGCGCCCTGCTTTTATTGAGGCTGCCGATCGCGAGCTTAGTTGTTTAGTGCTAGAGCTCCAGAAATTTCCCGGGCTGACTGTCATCGTTGGCCACCCTAAAAAAACTGCCGCTGGTTTACAGAACTATGCCTCCGTTATATGTGATGGCAAGATCATTGCGGGGTATGCCAAGCAAGAGTTACCCAATCATGAAGTGTTTGATGAGGTGCGTTATTTCACACCAGGGCATCAAGCCTGCGTCTTTGAAAATGCCGGAATTCAGTACGGAGTTATTCTTTGTGAAGATTCATGGCATGAAGGTCCAGCGAAACAGGCTCATGCAGCTGGCGCGCAAGTACTACTAGTGCTCAATGCCTCGCCTTATCACCTTCAAAAAGAAGCTTTACGTATTGAGGTACTGCGCAAACAGATCACCCCAAGCAAAATGCCTTTGGTTTATGTCAATGCAGTAGGCGGTCAAGACGAGTTAGTTTTTGATGGCGGCTCATTTGCTTTAAATAGCGCAGGCAAAGTAGTGATGGCCATGCCACAATTTGAGACTGCTATTGGCTATGTGGATGTCAATTCATCTGCCGATTTAGAACCAGGAACTATAGCCAATCCATCCAGTGTGGAAGCTCAGGCCTACCAAGCACTTGTTCTGGGTGTGCGTGACTATGTTCAGAAAAATCGTTTTCCGGGGGTCATTATTGGCCTCTCGGGTGGAGTTGATTCTGCATTGGTGCTGGCGATTGCAGTAGACGCATTGGGTGCAGACAAAGTTCGTACCGTCATGATGGCCTCACGCTATACCGCTGACATTTCTTGGATTGATGCCCGTGAAATGGCTCAGAACCTTGGCGTTCAATATGATGAGATCCCCATTAGCGAGCCTGTTGATGCTTTAGAGCATGCCTTAGCTGAACAATTCAAAGGCCTCAAACTCGATGCTACTGAAGAAAATATTCAGGCACGAGTGCGAGGAACCCTCTTGATGGCGCTCTCCAATAAAACAGGTCGTCTTGTTTTAACAACCGGCAATAAGAGCGAGATGGCTGTGGGCTACTGCACCCTCTACGGAGATATGGCTGGTGGCTTTGCGGTCATTAAAGACATCGCCAAGACCCTGGTCTATCGCTTATGCGCCTATCGCAATAGCATTGCCCCGATTATTCCGGAGCGGATTTTGACGCGTGCTCCTTCTGCAGAATTACGCCCCGACCAAACTGATCAAGATAGCTTGCCTTCGTATGAAGTATTGGATGGCATTGTCGAGCGCTATATGGAGCAAAACCAATCTATCGCCCAAATCATTGCCGCTGGGTTTGATCCTGAAAGCGTGGAAAAAGTCACTCGTCTCATTAAGCTCAATGAGTACAAGCGTCGCCAAGCGCCTCCTGGCGTTCGAGTTACCACTCGAGCCTTTGGGCGTGACTGGCGCTATCCCATTACCTCCCAATTCAGGGCGTAATCGGGCATTGGTTTTCAGTTCTAGGTATGATTACTGTATTAAGGGGAATATATGAAGCTAATCACATCCATTATTAAGCCGTTCAAACTTGACGAAGTTCGTGAAGCCTTAGCTGAAGTAGGCGTTACGGGATTGACTGTTACCGAAGTTAAAGGCTTTGGTCGCCAAAAAGGCCATACCGAACTCTATCGTGGTGCCGAGTATGTAGTCGACTTTTTGCCTAAGGTAAAGGTGGAAGTAGTCGTTGCTGATGACCGTGTAGATTCAGCAATTGAGGCAATTACTAAAGCAGCACGCACAGGCAAGATTGGTGATGGCAAGATTTTTGTTAGCCCAATTGAACAGGCCATTCGTATTCGCACTGGCGAAACTAACGATTCAGCAGTTTAAGTACCAGGATTCAAGGCGCTACAGCACTAACTCTTCCGAGGGTTAGCGTAGCTGAGAATCTGTCCGGTCTACGGATGGGGCCGCCACTTCAGCGGCTTCCAATACTAAGGTTTTGAAATTCAAGTTCGTCAGACGAACTTTTGCGCCCTGAAAAAACACGTCAGCCTGAGCAAGGCCATTGGTAAGAACCTTAAATGGAGGCTTGCCATAGAAAGATGCTCCCGCGCCAGGCTCAATCACCTTGTTTTGCATCTTCCCAGAGGCATCGCTGACGCAAACCACTTGCTTTGATTTCACTTGCACATAAACCATATCGGCTGCCTTGCGAGGTGCATCTGTTTTATAACTAATAATGCCTTCCTCAGCAGGGCAAGCTGTTACAAGTTCCGCGCTGGCAGCTGGAATCGCAGCAACGGGAGTGCTTGCTACTGGAGCTATTGGCGCAGGTTCTGTTGGGTTTACAGCGGGTGCCAACTCAATAACTTCTTCTTTTACAACAACAATTTCCTCTGGCTTGTCTGCAAAAAAGAGTGGGCGTAAGTTAAGCACCGAAAACGCGAGTGCTGCTAACACGCTGAGACCAAGAAATAACTTTTTTGATGGAGCAGACTTTGAACTGGCCGATGTTGCAGGAAAAGGAATTTCTTTCAATACCGCTTTCACAGGCTCTACTTTTACAGATTCCACTTTTTTGACCGACTCATTTTCTTCCTCAGACGCTGGTACTGGAGCTTGAACCTTTTCCGTCACCTCTTTAATGAGAGCGACTTCTGTTTGTTCTGACGCTTTTACAGTAGGCGCAATAGAAGACTCTTCTGCACTTACTGATTCAATTTTTTTTGTAGAAGCTTCAACACCAAAATCAAACGCCTCCTCATCACTTAATTTGAGGAGCTTTGCTACTTTCTTGGCAGCAGTAAATTTAATTTGAACACCATAGAAAGAGCTCATTTCGCCATTTTCGATTTGCTCGATTTGACGAGTGGATAGGCAGGCCATGCCACCAAGCTCTTTGGTGCTTAAGTTCAGGTTTTCGCGAGCCTTGGTGAAGGCCTCTTTGCGAATATCTGGAGGTTTGGAATCGGTATTCACAAAAGTGTTGTAAGTGCTTTATCTATCAAAAGTTGCCCCATCATAGTGCCTATAAATAACTAGGGAAATTAGCTTAAGAGCTAATTTTTTGTAAATTCTCAAGATCAGATTCTAGGTACTTAACGACTAGCGTTTGGACTGATTCCACATTCATCTTATCCATCACTCTAGCCTTATGAACCTTGATCGTTGCGTCAGTTGTCCCCAGTTTGACGGCAATATCCTTATTTAGCAATCCCTTTACTAACCAAAAACAGACCTCCCTCTCCCTAGGCGTCAGAGTCGCATAGTCTTTTTTAGTTTCCACCTCTTTAGAGATCCGCTTGAGTTGGCGCCCATCAAACTCAAGCGCATCTGCCACAGCCCTTAATAGATCTTCCAAATTAAAGGGTTTAAAAAGGAAGTCGACAGCGCCACGCTTAAGACTTTTAACAATCTGATGGGGGTGGCTCTGCCCGCTGACAAACACAATAGGGGTTTTACGGCCTAATTGAACCAATTTTTCCTGCAAATCAAGGCCAGTCATATCTGGCATTTGCATATCGAGCAATATGACCGCGGGCGCTACCGGTACAGAATGCTCTAAAAATGTCAACGCAGAGGAATAATCATCCACCGTGTAGCCAACATCTTTCAACATTCGACTTAAAGAAGTGCGTATCGACTCATCGTCGTCGATTAGATAGATGTGGCCAACTTTAGTCATTGAATTTAAAAGGAAAAATAGGACATGAGCCAATTTACCGCAGGTTTTTTAGGATGGGTATTAGCTCTTAAGCTAACAAATTGGCTGAATCATTAAATACAATAGAGAAATCTACTTGTTGCGATGCATGATGGAAGCACGCCTTCCCTATAAAACCCCTGCATTACCCCTTTTATCACGGCACAATAGAGCTTTTCGACAAATTCTTTTCTGGAGTCAATATCAGCATGAAACGCCTCAATGAACGCTCACGCAATGTCACCGAAGGGGTTGCTCGCGCTCCCAATCGCTCAATGTATTACGCGATGGGCTATGAAGAGAAGGATTTTGTTAAGCCAATGGTTGGCGTGGCAAATGGCCATTCCACCATTACCCCTTGCAATAGTGGCTTGCAGAAACTCGCCGATGCAGCAGTAAGCGCACTTGAAGAGGCTGGTGCAAAAGCACAAATGTTTGGTACTCCAACAGTATCAGACGGTATCGGCATGGGCACTGAGGGTATGAAATATTCGCTCGTCTCACGTGAAGT
>JBEGUE010000010.1:0-3516 GCA_041179045.1 Pseudomonadota bacterium | reverse complement strand
TGGCCGCTTTAGGCGCACTTTCCGGCTTAGCCCAGGCTCAAGAAAAAGTTCAGGTACTCAGCACTCAAGAGCTCGTCAATGTCTGCAAATTACCTGCAAGCCCAGAATCCCGCAGCTTTTGTGTAGGCTACACAACCGCCATTTACGACACTTATTTAGCTACTCGTCATCCACAACGCGCTAAGCCATATATTTGCGTAAAGCAACCAGCACCGTCACGTGACGAAGTGATTGGTGAGTTTGTAAAATTTGGTCAAACTAACCAACAGGTTTCCGATAAACCAGCGGCAGGTGTTTTCTTGGGCTTCTTGGCAGCACGCTTTCCTTGCGCCAGAAAATAATCCAAGACATCTAGCCAATTCAATTTATAGACATAAGGAACAGTTGATATGAAAAAAATTATCGCTATTACCGCCGCAACTCTCGCAATCGCAGGTTGTTCAAACATGAGCAACACAGAACAACGTACTTTGTCGGGCGCTAGTATTGGTGCTGCAGCTGGTGCAGTTGGCACTGCTATTTTCCACGGCAACCCAATTTGGGGTGCAGTCGGTGGTGCAGCAGTTGGTGCAGCTTCTGGTTACGTATACGATGCCTACAAAAAAGAGCAGGCCTCTGAGTACAACTCTGGCTACAACGCAGGAAAAAATAATCAGCCTGCCAAAGCCCCTCAGTAAAACTGAGTTGCAAAAACAAAAAACCCGACCTGCGTCATGCAAGTCGGGTTTTTCTTTAAGAGTTCAGCAAGTTAAGAAAGTAAGAGCTGATTAATGCGCTTTACATAAGCAGCAGGATCATTCAACTGACCACCCTCAGCCAAGAGAGCTTGATCAAACAAGACTTGAGTCCATTCATCAAAATGTTGGTCGTTTGATTTCAGCTTAAGCAGCAAAGGATGCTCTGGATTAATCTCCAGAATAGGTTTGGTATCTGGTGCTTGCTGGCCTGCAGCCTTGAGCATGCGCAATAGATTTCCAGAAAGCTCATTCTCATCAGAGACCAAACATGCTGGAGAATCAGTCAAGCGGAATGTCACACGGACATCCTTCACCCGGTCTTCTAATGCCGCCTTCATGCGATCCAGCAAATCCTTGAAATTTTTCTCAGTTTCTTCGTGCTCCTTCTTTTCTTTCTCATCGCTGAGATTGCCAAGATCAAGACCACCCTTTGCTACTGAGGTCATTTGCTTGCCATCAAATTCAGTAAAGAAAGACAGCATCCACTCATCCACTCGATCGGATAGCAATAGGACCTCAACACCTTTCTTACGGAAGATTTCAAGATGCGGGCTATTTTTAGCAGCGTTAAAAGTATCACCAGTGACGTAATAAATCTTGTCCTGACCCTCTTTCATACGGGAGATATATTCAGCCAAAGAAACAGTTTGCTCTACGGAGTCGTTATGCGTACTTGCAAAACGCAAGAGCTTTAAGATGCGCTCTTGATTTGGCTGGTCCTCGCCAACGCCCTCTTTAAGCACTTGCCCAAACTGAGTCCAGAAGGTGCGATATTTTTCTTTCTTTGCCGCATCATCGCTATTTGCTAGATCCTCCAGCATGCTCAGTACACGCTTAGTAGAACTCTCTCGAATAATTTTGACATCACGGGACTCCTGCAGGATTTCACGTGAGACATTTAAGGGGAGATCTGTTGAATCAATCACACCAGTGACAAAACGTAAGTACATCGGCATCAATTGCTCAGCATCATCCATGATGAATACCCGCTTCACATACAACTTGATACCGCCACGCTTATTACGATCCCACAAATCAAAAGGCGCACGTCCAGGCACATACAGCAACTGTGTAAATTCACTGCGGCCTTCAACCCTGTTCAAGGAATAGCACAAGGGATTTTCATAATCATGTGATAAGTGTTTGTAGAACTCGTCGTACTGCTCTTCAGTGATTTCAGATTTAGATCGAGCCCATAAAGCGCTGGACTGATTAATACTCTCAAGCTCGTCCTTAATGACTTGCTCTTTTTTATCTGCATCCCACTCTTCTTTATTCATCTGAATTGGTAAAGAGATGTGATCAGAATATTTACGAATGATCGATTTCAACTTATGGGTGGAGAGGAAATCATCCTCTCCTTCGCGCAAATGCATTGTGATCGACGTTCCGCGCTGTGGGCGATTAATGCTCTCCACTGTAAATTCGCCTGAGCCATCAGACTCCCAGCGGACGCCATCGGTCGCCGGCAAGCCTGCTCGCCGTGTCTCAACAGTAATACGGTCAGCCACAATAAAGGCTGAATAGAAACCCACACCAAACTGACCAATTAATGCAGCATCCTTTTGTTGATCGCCAGAGAGCTTGGAGAAAAATTCCTTCGTGCCAGAGCGGGCGATGGTTCCCAAATTGGAAATGACTTCGTCACGGCTCATACCTATACCGTTATCCGAAATAGTGACGGTTCTAGCGGCTTTATCAAAACTCACTTTGATCTTCAGATCAGGATCATCACCATACCAATCAGGATGCTCGATTCCCTCAAAGCGGAGCTTGTCTGAAGCGTCAGATGCATTAGAGATCAACTCACGGAGAAAGATTTCCTTGTTGGAATACAAGGAATGAATCATTAGTTGTAAAAGTTGCTTTACCTCGGCCTGAAAACCTAAGGTTTCTTTACTAGCTACAGTCATGCGTATTCCCTCTTCCCTCTTAATTAATGAACATAACCCCCTGTAAATGGGGGTCATCTAATACATTTCAAGATCTACTAAACCAGAAATTTAGCCCGGATGTGGCTTTGAATGCTTCTCCGCTACAGGCAAATCAGCCTTTTTCCAGGCACTAAAGCCGCCCTCAAGATGGCAAACTCCAGGGACACCCATTTTTTGAAGGGTTTCTGTTGCCAGGGCCGAGCGCCATGCGGATGCGCAATACAGTAGCAAGCGCTTGCCCTCACCAAAAACTGGCTTGTAATACGGGCTATCTGGATCAACCCAAAATTCCAGCATGCCCCGAGGAGCATGAATTGCATTGGGAATCATGCCTTCGCGCTCAAGCTCCCTCACATCACGAATGTCCACAAAAAGTGTATTTTTGTCATTCAGTAATTGTTGAGCCTGCTCCAATGGAACGGTCTCAATTTGTGCCATCGCGTTTGCAATTAACTCTTGATAACCGAGTTTTAATTTCATCAAAATCTCCAAAATTACTAATACATTTATTTGATCATTCTTAAGAGCGTTTTATCGACTCTGCCCTGATAATATGTACCTATGAACTTTACCCCTACCGAGCTTGGTGCTAGCATTATTTTTGCCATCGCAGTGCTACATACGTTTTGCACTTCCTATTTTGAGGCGCTCGCAAAAAAATCTCCAAGACATGCTGGTTTATGGCACCTCCTTGGCGAAGTAGAAATCGTCTTTGGATTTTGGGCGGCCATCCTCATTATTTTTATGTGGTTTGCAAATGATCTAGCCACAGCAAAAGAGTACGCCAATAAACGCAACTTTACAGAGCCACTATTTGTTTTTGCCATCATGGTTGTCGCTGGTAG
>JBEGUE010000009.1:0-19126 GCA_041179045.1 Pseudomonadota bacterium | reverse complement strand
CCGGTTACTGGCGGCTAAGATGCAGAAGGATTTCATCCGCATTCAAGAGAAAGACTTTGATCTCACAACTGAGGTCAACTCCTTACACAAGGGTGATCCCCGAGTAGGTGCAATAGTTACTTTCGTGGGCACCGTTCGAGATATGAACGATGGCAGTCAAGTTCGGGGTATGACTCTAGAGCACTACCCCGGTATGACAGAAAAATCCCTAGAAGAAATCATCACGCAAGCTAGAGCTCGTTGGGATCTGTATAAGACACTAGTCATCCATCGGGTAGGTCCGCTTTTACCGGAAGATCAAATTGTTTTAGTAGCAGTCACCAGTGCTCACAGAGGCGAAGCATTTGCTGCCTGTGAATTCATCATGGACTATCTCAAAACAGCGGCACCATTTTGGAAAAAAGAAGAAACACCAGAAGGCAGCAAGTGGGTAGATGCCCGTGTGACTGATGATGTTGCAATGGCACGCTGGAATTAATTTAGTTTTATATCTGCTTTAGTGCTAGAGCGAGATTAAAGCCGCTGAGCCAGGCTCCCTCAACTCTGCCACCATTGAGCCAGTCTCCACAAAGCCCTAAGCCAACATTAGGTAGCGATAAAAATCTAATGCTATTTTCTAGGCCCCCGCTGGCATAACGCCAACGGTGCATGCTGATATCAGCGTCCGCAAAGTTAAAACCCAGTGCTGTCAGGCACTGCACCATTTGATCTTGAGCATCCTCTTTACTTAACTCAACATTTTCTTGGCTCCAGCCAGGGCTTCCATGGATGGTCCACGTACTTCCCTGACGCATAGGCTTTGATCCATTTTGACAAATCCAGCTAATGATTTCCCCATTAATGAAAGCGGCATCAAAATCTACATTGAGCTGATGCGGAAAATTTGCCATCATGGTCCAGCAGGCTTTCATTTGTGCCGAGTTCGCAATATCAAAAGCGCTCGCATCAAGGCTCCGGAGCAAGGTACTTGCCTGAGGAGCAGGTATAGCCAATACAACAAAATCGTATAGCGTTGCAATATCATTGGCTTCACTACACTGCAAATGCCACTTGTCATCTCTGCGCTCTAACTGAGAAATCGTCGTCTCATACTGAATGCAGAGTCCTTCGGCAAGGTGCTTACCTGGTGAATTCATATGGGGGATGCCAACATAGCGAGTATCTTGTGAGTGACTTTCACGCCATGTCTTAGCCTCATATACCTTGAGTTTCGGTTTCCAAATAGCGGCAGTGCCGGCCTCTATCCAGCTTTGTACTTCCTGAATAAAACGAGGATCTCTAGAAGTAAAGTATTGGGCGCCATGATCAGCAGACCAGTCTTGTGTACGACGCGTACTCATGCGTCCGCTAGGGCCACGACTCTTTTCAAAAACATCAACTGATATTCCATATGACTGTAGCTCCCTTGCACATGCAAGGCCCGCAATTCCTGCGCCAATGACCGCTATTTGTTTGATTGCTCTGGTGCTATTCATATTCTGGGAAGTATTTTTCGAAAGGTGAGATTGATTCGAGGACTCGTAACTGTTTTGGTTTTGAGAAGACTGTGATTCCAGTAATCTTGAATAGGAGCATGCATGATGAGAAGGCTACCGTGCTCAAGAAATACTGACACAGTTGTTTTATCCTGCTTGTGACGAAATGCAAATTTACGTGTGGCACCCAAGCTGATGGATGCAATGGGGGTTGCACTATCTAACTCTTTTTCATTATCGCTATGCCAACCCATACCTTCATCGCCATTGTGATAAAGATTGAGTAAGCAGGAGTTATAGCTATAGCCAGTCAATTCTTCAAGTTGATGCTTGATTTGAAGCAACTCTTCCGTCCAGTTCTGAGGAATTTTTTCGATGCCAGAGTAGGTATAGCGGCATTGGGGATCTCCCACCCAGGCAACTTTTCTCGCGGTAGTTACCAACTTTCCAAACATATTAATTTGGTCTGCTTTCCAGGAAAGGGAGTGCTGCAGCCTTTCATAAAAGTGATCAGATTCGTCCGCCCTGTAAAAATGACTGAAGTACTCAGCGCGACCATCCCTCTCCAATAGGCAGATTGGGTCGGATGATTCTGGAGGGGCGAATAAGGGACTTTGCATTTTTTGCTAATAAAGCTAGGGTTGCACGTTATTTCAATAAAAACCCTAGAATAGACTGCATTATGAATTGTTCAGGACTAAGAGGTTGATTATGAAAGCACCCGATAAACGTTGCTGCGGCTCAGGGGTTTGCATTATTAATGAAGCGGGTGAATGCTGGTGTGGCCAAGTATGGGATGGTGAGAAGATGAGTGCACCGCCTCTCATGTCAGCAAATACTCAAGCTACTGACTCTGAATCTACAGATCCTAAACCCGAATCCTAGGACTCCTTTTAATGCAGGCTTTATCAGTATTTACTTTGCTGACTTTAGCCAAGTAGGGCAAGAGCCATCCTGGCTTAGCTTTTTTTATGATGCTCTTATGAGCAAGAAAATGAAAATGCCAAGTTGAGCGAGATTAATGACAACGCTTAAGCCGTGCAGAATATGAAACTGCTTGTTCTTGCCCTCATCTTTTGCAGCATTGATTTTTCCTGTGAGAAAAAATAAGGTGAAGGCAAACAGTGCTGCACAGGCGATGAGATAGAGTCTGCTGACTGAATCTTGCTCAGTAAATGCGGCAAGTGCAGTCAGTAGCCCAAGGGTGGCATAGTATTTTGGAAAAAAATTTCTCACATATTTGCTGGACCACTCTACGGGCAGTACCTTAAATACGGTGGGAGCCACCACAACAGTGAAAAAAAGCATGATTCCTACCATGCCAGAAATAAGATAGTTTGTAATCATGATTACCTCTTTATTTAGATGATCCATACACTCTACGGAGGGAGTGAGCAGCTACGCCATCTTTCAGCGCCTCTCTCACGGGAATTGCCAGCAGTCGGATAGCGGATTGCACGGCCAGGCGCTCAAGCCGGCTTGGTTGGGGTCGTTGAATAATCGGATACGCCCAATCAGGCAAATTCAGAAAACCTGCTCGACTAATCATTCTGACGAAAGGTTTGGCGCTGAGATTGCTGGGAAAGTGATCTAGCATCCCGATAATACTTTTCGCTCTCTCCCCATAGTGCAGTTGAGGAATATATTGCCTAATGGCTTGCTCCGAACCGGCATAGGTATCGGGTAGATCAATCGCTCCTAGTCTCTCCCCAAGCATTTTCATTTCTGTAAAGTACTGGTCTTTTTGCTTTGTGCTCAGAGCCTCACTTCGGTATGGCTCATAAGAGCACATAAAACTGCGAGTTTCTGTTAGGTGGACCCATGCGAGTAGCTCGGGATCATCCGCTCTATAAGGTTGATTGAATTCATCAAACCCGGTGACCTTTTGATGAATTTGATTCACGCGATTGATGGCTTTATCCGCCATATCACGCGAGCCATAGGTGGTCGCGGCAATGAAGAACGCCGTTCTTCCTAGTCTGCCTTTTAGGTCTTGCCTGAAGCTCGAGTGGTCCCACACACCAGCAAGTGCTTTTGGGTGAAGGGCTTGCAGTACCAGCGAGCTAATGCCGCCGATCATCATGGAAATGAAATCTGCATGCACCTTCCAGGCAACCGACTCTGGTCCAAATAAACCTCTATCACCAGGGGGTTCCAGAAATGCTACAGGTGGACCACCACCTCCCACCATTTCTCGAATTGACTGACGAATGAGTTCATCAATCATCTGATTAATGAATCACGATATTGCGTAAGCCGTCATCCTCAATGATTTCTGAAATTAAATCGAGCCGGATTCTGGGATTGCTTTGGGCAAGCAAGTGGTTCTTTTGAGCTGGAGGAAGTGGCAAGAGCTCAGCCAGTCGGTTAGATACCCAGCCGCAATCATCTTGCTTCATCGGCATTTTGAATGCATCTTCGCCCAGTAAATCTTCACTTTTGATGACAGAGATGATTTCCTTCAAAAGCGAGGCTACTTTTTCATGTTCTTTTGCTAATGGCATCTCTGGGTCAGCATCCATTAGCTCAACTTGTCCCATCCACAAGCCATCAGTCTCTTGCTTGATATTGAGCACTTTGAAGCGTTGTGTTCCATAAGACTTAGTCATATAAAGAGCTGGTTGAATTGGATCAAACTCTTCTAGTTTTGCTAAGGTGCCAATATTTGAAAAGCTAGCAGTTGCGTCAGCATTTGATTCAACTGGCTTGCTATCCAGAATGCTGATCACTCCAAAAGGGGTGTCATCGCGCAGGCAACGTTTCATCATGTCCAGATAACGCGCTTCAAAGATTTTGAGGGCAATTACGCCACCTGGAAAGAGGGTGGTCCCCAGAGGAAAGAGAGGGATCCAGCGGGCTGGAAAAGAGGATGTTGTCATATGTTTAATTTAAAGGATTTGCGTTTAGTTTGCTGAGCGCTTGAAATGGCACCGTGTTCAGCAGTAATCCTGGATTTCGGCCAAAATATGGAGTATTCACAGGAGAATAAAAAATGATTCAAAAGTTACGAGTCAAGCTCGCACGCTGGATTTTGGGTAAACATTGCCCTTGCTATCAAATGGGCTACCACTCCATGGTTGATTTTCAGCAGCGCAGTGCCGATCAGCTAGAAAAAGCCAAGCAATCCCAGTCCCTTAAGCACTAGATCACCAGCCTTACTGAGATTGACACATAAAAATGAAAATCTGGAAGATGAGGCGAAATTGCGCATTGACACCGGGTCAATTGCTCAAGTTTTATATCGCCTTGGTTTGCCTTTCATTAACTGTGGCCACTGGTTTTTTGTTAGCGGGCGTAAAAATTATTCTGATTTTTACCGCAATAGAGTTAACCGCAGTCACCGCTGGCTTTTTGATCTATTGCCGACATGCCCTGGATTATGAAGAGATAGAAATCAGCGGTACCCGCTTGCTGGTCAAGAAGTTTATTGCCTACAAAGAGTCGGTAACTGAATTTAATACTCGCTGGGTCAGACTATCCCATCCTGATGAGCATCAAAAAGTGTTTTTTATTGAGCAGACGGGTCAGAGAGTTGAGGTTGGGCAGTTTCTCAGGCGTGAGCAATTTAAAAGTCTGATTGCTGAGCTCAGGCCTTACTTAGGTTAACCACAGTTAACTACAACCATGAGTTCAAGAGGGTTAAAAATCAGCCCTCTGCAGAAATATAGATTCAATCCGATACTTTGCTTAATTCAACATATTTGCTAAATCCATCATGAACGTTAATACAGCAGTAAAAGCCGCCCTAAATACCCTGGTCGATATTGCATCCCATTCCAACGGCGTTCAACCAGTTACTGGATTAGAGTTAGCTCAGCGCCAGAAACTATCGGTGAGCAGAATTGAGCTACTACTGAGTGCATTGCGTGCAGCTGGCATTGTCAAGGGTACAAAAGGTCGCAATGGGGGTTACACGCTGTTGCAAGATCCTCGCATGGTCACTATCAAAGATGTTGTCCTGGCAATGAATTACATCAAAAAGCGCAAAGTTGAGGCTTGCGATATTGCTAGTGAGCTTTACCAATCTTTGGAGACTTATATGCTCAGTTGCATGGCTAATGTGAATCTCTCCGATGCTATTAAGGATTACGTACCGCGTTTTAGCGAAGCCAAAACCGCTCCCGAGCGTCAGGCCTTTGTTTACTCTGACTTCAGAGTTGAAAAGCCTTCCAAGGGCGAAGTGCAGAGGGTAATTAAGGCGCCGTTTAAGAAGGTAGAGGATGTGCCCTTGGGACCAAACTCCATTTTTAGCTTTGGCGACTATCTACATAAAGCAGAGCAACAACAAGGAGCTGCATGATGCAGGTCATGAAATGGAATTTCGCTAGCAAACTATTGGCATCCGTTTTGCTGGCAACAGCGCCATGGGTAGTTTCCTTAGCTGCTGATAGCGCCCCAACTAAATCTGACCCAGCATGGCTAACGGATGCCCGCGCCAGCATCAAATCTAATAATTACGAGCAGGCATTAAAGCAATTGCAGTCTGCAAATGAAGTCAACTCTGCAGACTGGAATAATTTGATGGGATATAGCTTGCGCAAAAAGCAGCCGCCAGATTTGGTTTCATCTGAAAAGTATTACCAGGCAGCATTGAAGATCGATCCAAGTCATAGATCGGCTTTGGAGTACTACGGCGAGTTACTTTTGATGAAGAAAGATTTGCCTGGAGCAGAGGCGATGTTGGCAAGACTCGATAAGGCTTGCCTCTTTGGTTGTGAGGAGTACAGTGACCTGAAGGCGAGTATCGCCCAGTATCAAGGTAAAAAGTAACTCTTCCATTCGCATGTCATCAAGTGACTATGAATATCCTCCGTTAGCATTTGTTGATATTGACACTACGGGCTCAAATTTTGAGAGAGATCGCATTACAGAAGTTGGCATCAAATCACTGATTCATGATCAGGTAGAGATTTGGGAAAGCCTCATCAATCCCCAGGCATTCATTCCGCAGAACATCCGAAGTTTGACAGGTATTCGGCCTGAGATGGTTAGTCAGCAGCCCGCTTTTGAGGGCCTGGCTACAGAAATTGCTCGCCAGCTCGAGGGTAAAATTTTTATAGCCCACAACGCCCGTTTTGACTATGGATTTTTGAGGGCGTCGTTCAAGCGTGTGGGCATCGACTTTAAGCCCAAAGTACTTTGTACCGTAAAGCTTTCTCGTTTGCTATTTCCTGATCAGGCAAGACATAATCTCGACACCATCATTGCTGTCCATCGCCTCAAAATTAGCGCACGGCACCGCGCATTGGGTGATGCCGATTTGTTGCTTCAGTTCTGGCGCGTTTGTGAAGAAAAGCTGGGGCGTGAAGCGCTTCTCGAGGCGGTCAATCAACTCATTGGTAATCCGAGCTTACCGCCCAATATTGATAAAGCGCTGGTGGACTCGATTCCAGAAAAGCCGGGTTGTTACATTTTTTATGGCGAGAATCAAATTCCGCTGTATATCGGTAAAAGTATTTCTCTGCGCAGTAGGGTGATGGGTCATTTTCAAGGGGCACTTACCCAGCGCAAAGAAATGAAGCTCTCGATGCAAGTCAGAGACATTGATTGGATTGAGACTAGCGGAGAGTTGGGCGCATTGATTTTAGAATCGCGACTCATTAAAGAGCGCATGCCTAGTATGAATATCAAATTACGCCGCTCAAAGGATCTCTGCGCCTGGAAATTGGAGCTTGCTGAGGATGGTGTGCTCACCCCTCATCTCGTGGGACATCGTGAACTAGATCCTGGTATTCAGAAAAATTTATTTGGCTTGTTTTATAGCAAGCGAGAGGCCAACGCCTACCTCAAAGCGATTGCAAAAAAATTTCGCCTCTGTGAAGCGCTGCTAGGTCTGGAGAAGCGGATTGAAGGCAAGGCTTGCTTTGGTTATCAAGTAAAGCAATGCGGTGGCGCCTGTATTGGGGGCTCTCCTATCGACCTGCATAATCTTCAGCTCAAAACTGCTCTGGAATTATTTCAGGTTCAAGTCTGGCCATATCCTGGACCGGTGGCAGTAAAAGAGGCAGGCCACATGCACGTAGTGGATCGTTGGCGTTATTTAGGTACGGCGATCAACGAAGAAGAGCTCTATGAGTTGGCCGATTCAGGAGAGGCTGAGTTTGATCTAGACATTTATAAGATCCTCAAGAAAGCACTGGCTGGAAGCTTCAAGAGTCAGGTCATTCCTTTGGCAATCAAAGATACTGCGTAAACATTCACTAAAAGCCTAGGCTTTAAAAAATCCCAGCTTTTCTGATCTCGGTAGTTTCTTCAATCTAGCCTCAGCTTTAGAGGCCTCAGATCGATCTGGGTGCTCCTGGCTTGCTAAGAGGATTACTGGTCTGCGAGCCCTCGTATAACGAGCGCCTTCCCCTGAATTATGAGCTGCTAAACGATGTTCTAGGCGGTTTGTAATGCCAGCATAGTAGCTGCCATCAGAGCACTCTAGGAGGTAAACAAGCCAGGTCAAAATAGAAGTCAATTCACTTAAAAAATGGGTGTAGCACACTTGAAATTACCAAGAATGTCCCTATATTCTATAGATAGATATAAATAAGAATATTCAGAGTGAATGGGGTTAAGAATGAGAATAGATAAATTAACTACTAAGTTTCAAGAGGCACTCAGTGAGGCGCAAAGCCTTGCCTTAGCAAAAGATAACCAATATATTGAGCCAGCCCACTTGCTGCTAGCAATGCTGCGTGACTCCGATGGTGGCGCCAAGAGTTTATTGACACGGGCTGGTGTGAACGTGCCGAGCCTTGAAAAGGCGACCGAGAGGCTTATCGGCAACTTGCCTGAAGTTCAGGGAACTAGTGGCGAAGTTCAGGTGGGGCGTGATCTAAGTAACTGGCTAAACTTGTGTGAAAAAGAAGCCAATAAGCGTAATGATCAATTTATTGCCGGCGAGCTTTTCTTGCTGGTGGTGGCTGATGACAAAGGTGAGCTCGGCAAGATTGCTCGTGAGAATGGTTTAAATCGTAAATCGTTAGAGGCGGCTATTGATTTAGTGCGCGGAGGAGAGTCAGTGAATAGTGCAGATGCTGAAGGTCAACGTGAAGCCTTAAAGAAATACACCATTGATTTAACTGAGCGGGCCCGTATGGGTAAGCTCGATCCGGTGATTGGTCGCGATGATGAGATTCGTCGCACCATTCAGATTCTGCAACGTCGCGGTAAGAACAACCCCGTTCTCATTGGTGAGCCAGGGGTTGGTAAAACTGCGATTGTGGAAGGCTTAGCCCAACGCATCGTCAACGGTGAAGTCCCTGAAACCCTGAAGAACAAGCGCGTCCTTGTATTGGATATGGCTTTGTTACTAGCGGGGGCTAAGTACCGTGGTGAATTCGAGGAACGTCTTAAGGCTGTTCTGAGTGATGTTGCTAAGGATGAAGGTCAAACTATCATCTTTATTGATGAGATTCATACGATGGTGGGCGCGGGTAAGGGTGATGGCGCAATGGACGCCGGCAATATGCTCAAGCCTGCTTTGGCACGTGGTGAATTGCATTGCATCGGTGCAACCACCCTAGATGAATACCGCAAGTACATTGAGAAGGATGCTGCACTTGAGCGCCGCTTCCAAAAAGTGATGGTGGAAGAGCCCAGCGTAGAAGCGACTATTGCCATCTTGCGTGGCTTGCAAGAGCGTTACGAGCTTCACCATGGTATCGAGATCACCGATCCTGCCATCGTGGCAGCAGCAGAGTTATCTCATCGCTACATTACCGATCGTTTCTTGCCGGATAAGGCTATTGACCTCATTGATGAGGCGGGCTCACGCATTCGGATGGAAATTGACTCCAAGCCTGAGGTAATGGATAAGCTGGAGCGTCGCCTGATTCAGCTCAAGATTGAACGTGAAGCAGTTAAGAAAGAAAAAGATGAGGCATCACAAAAACGTCTTGGCTTGATTGAAGATGAAATCAAACGCTTGGGTGCTGAGTATGCTGATTTAGAGGAAATCTGGAAGGCGGAAAAGGGCGCTGTACTAGGCGCCGCTCATCTCAAAGAGGAGATCGAAAAAGTTCGTGCAGATATCAATAAGTTGCAGCGTGAGGGAAAACTAGAGCAAGTTGCGGAATTGCAATATGGCAAATTACCTGAGCTTGAAGCCAAGCTCAAATCTGCTGCCGCTGCTGAAGCAAAGGGCAATAAAGATGGCGTAGTAAAGAACAAGCTCTTACGTACCCAAGTCGGCGCAGAAGAAATTGCTGAGGTGGTTTCTCGTGCTACAGGAATTCCGGTATCGAAGATGATGCAGGGTGAGCGCGATAAGTTGCTCAAGATGGAGGAGTTATTACATCAACGCGTCGTTGGCCAAGAAGAAGCTATTCGCGCGGTATCTGATGCTATTCGCCGTTCTCGCGCAGGTCTTTCTGAAGAGAATCGTCCTTATGGCTCATTCTTATTCTTAGGGCCTACCGGTGTTGGTAAGACTGAGCTTTGTAAAGCCTTGGCTGGTTTCTTATTCGATAGTGAAGAGCATCTCATTCGTATCGATATGAGCGAGTTTATGGAAAAGCATAGTGTTGCTCGCTTAATCGGCGCGCCTCCAGGCTATGTAGGTTACGAAGAGGGTGGTTACTTAACTGAACAAGTACGCCGCCATCCATATAGCGTCATCTTGTTTGATGAGATTGAAAAAGCACATCCGGATGTCTTCAATGTACTCTTGCAAGTGCTGGATGATGGCCGCCTAACGGATGGTCAAGGTCGCACCGTAGACTTTAAGAACACCATGATTGTGATGACCAGTAACATCGGCTCACATCTCATTCAGTCGATGGTGGGTAAGAAGCAATTAGAAATTAAAGAGGCTGTATTTGAAGAATTAAAGGGCCATTTCCGTCCTGAGTTCTTAAACCGGATTGATGAGATCGTCGTCTTCCATGGCTTGGATAAAGGTAATATTGCTAATATTGCGAAGATCTTGCTCAAAAACTTGTCAGATCGTTTGGCTAAGATCGATATGCAGATGGATGTGAGCGATGCTGCTTTAAGCAAGATTGCGGAAGTCGGTTTCGATCCTGTATTTGGAGCTAGACCACTCAAGCGTGCGATTCAGCAATATATTGAGAACCCAGTGTCCAAGATGATCTTGGAGGGTAAGTTTGGCCCCAAGGACACCGTTCCCGTGAGCGTTGATCAGAACGGCGACTTTAGCTTTAGCAAGTAATCCATCAAAAAATCAGCAGGCATAGGCCTGCACTAGTAAACTCGGTACATGACTGACGTCCTCAAAATGAGGCGCGCCAGTGATGTCCGGGTTGTTAGTCTCATTAGCCTGGCTCACGGCAGCTCCCATTTCTTTCATTTAATTCTGCCGCCCATGTTTCCATGGCTAAAAGCGGAGTTCGGCTTTAACTACGCTGAACTGGGTTTACTCATGACCATCTTCTTTGTGGTCTCTTGCATTGTTCAGGCAGCATCTGGATTTTTAGTTGACCGTATCGGCTCTCGCCCCGTCTTGTTTGCTGGTGTGGCTTTACTTGCATTGGCTGCGCTTATTTACTCACAAAGCAATGGCTACGCCATGCTAGTACTAGGAGCGGTGATTGCGGGATGTGGCAATGGTGTTTTCCACCCAGTGGATTACACGCTCATTAATCATAAAATTTCACCGCCGAATTTGCCTTACGCCTATTCTATTCATGGAGTGACAGGCTACATCGGCTGGGCTGCTGCGCCAGCATTCATGGTTGCCATAACAACCATGGCAGATTGGCGTATTGCGTTTTTGTCGGCCGCAGCACTAGAAGTGCTGATCTTAGTGACTCTCTGGGTGAGTCGGGCTCGTTTGGTAGATGATGTGCAGGCCAGGCGAGATGAGTCTGAGGCTAGTCATATTGCGAACAATCCCGGTGGCGCACCCATGAGCACTTTTGGTTTTCTGAAGCTGCCTGTCGTTTGGCTTTGCTGGATTTTCTTTTTCTTCAGTATGGCTGCAACTACTGGCTTGCAATCATTTGCCCCAACTGCGCTTTTTAAAATCTATGACATTGCGGTGAGCTCTGGTAATTATTACTTAACACTGATGTCTTTAGGTGGTGCTGGAGGAATGTTATTGGGGGGCTATTTAGCCACTAAATTAAAGGTGCCTGAACGCATCATTACGATCTGCTTCACTGTGAATATCGTCATGGGTCTTTTAATGGCTACAGGTTTAGTCCCTGTGGAATTAATCATCGTTGCCTTCATTGTGATTGGACTTGGCCTAGGAATAGCGGCGCCATCCCGTGACTTGATGATTCGCTCTGCAACACCCTCTGGCTCATCGGGCAGGGTCTATGGCATTGTGTATTCAGGTATCGATTTAGGAGCCGCCCTAAGCCCGTTAATCTTTGGAATCTTCTTGGATGTAGGCTTGCCAAAGCTCTTATTTATTGGCGTGGCTCTTCTCCAGCTCATGATTATCTTGACTGGATTTAAGGTGGCGAGCATCAGCACTCCCAAAGCTATCTAGCGGAATTCTTTATTTTCACAATGTGAAAAGTCATTCCCATACGCAAAATGCAGTGCAACATTTCAACCAAGGCATTATTTCATCGCCTGATTTCATATTCCATAATATAAAAAATTAGTTTCAAGTGACTGAATTTATTGAACTAATTATTTTCAATAAATGCTGAAATAGTTCTTGCATGCTTTCCTTAGGCACTTAAACTCTTATATAAGACATAAGACTTCATTGTCTGTACTGAGTGTCTCAATATTCGTTGTACTTGTTTAACTTAGGGAGAAAAACATGACAGATCGCAAAGCAGAAATCGCAGCACTACAAAAAGACTGGGATACCAATCCACGTTGGAAGGGTATCAAGCGTGGTTACACGGCTGAAGACGTTGTTCGTCTTCGTGGCTCATTGAAGATTGAGCACACTTTGGCTAAACATGGTGCAGAGCGTCTTTGGGAATTGGTGAATAACGAAGCCTACGTTAACTGTTTGGGTGCCTTGACTGGTGGTCAAGCAATGCAGCAGGTTAAGGCTGGTGTTCAGGCCATCTACTTGTCAGGTTGGCAAGTTGCTGCTGATGGTAACTCCTATGCAGCAATGTACCCAGATCAATCACTATATCCAGTAGATTCAGTTCCAAAGATGGTTGAGCGTATTAATAACTCATTCCAGCGTGCCGATGAAATCCAAACTGCTAAAGGTATCAACAAAGGCGATGCTGGTTATATCGAGTATTTCGCTCCTATCGTTGCTGATGCTGAAGCTGGTTTCGGTGGTGTATTGAATGCTTTTGAACTCAGTAAGGCATTGATCAAGCAGGGTGCAGCTGGCGTTCACTTCGAGGACCAATTGTCATCTGTTAAGAAGTGCGGTCACTTGGGTGGCAAAGTATTGTTGCCTACAGCTGAGTCAGTACAGAAATTGATTTCTGCACGTTTGGCGGCAGACGTAATGGGTGTTTCAACGATTATCTTGGCTCGTACCGATGCTGAAGCTGCTGACTTATTAACATCAGATTACGATGCAAATGACAAGCCATTCTTAACAGGTGAGCGTACTCCAGAAGGCTTTTACAAAACACGTAAGGGCTTGGATCAAGCGATCTCCCGTGGCCTGGCATACGCCGCTTATGCTGATATGGTGTGGTGCGAAACAGGTACCCCTGATCTCGAATTTGCTCGTCAGTTTGCTGAAGCAATTCGTGCGAAGTTCCCAGGCAAGATGTTGGCTTATAACTGCTCACCATCTTTCAATTGGAAGAAGAACTTAGACGATGCAACGATTGCGAAGTTCCAACGCGAATTAGGTGCAATGGGCTACAAGTATCAGTTCATCACTTTGGCTGGTATTCATTCCATGTGGTACAACATGTTCGACTTGGCTCAAGACTACATGCAGCGCGGTATGACTGCCTACATCGAGAAAGTACAAGAGCCAGAATTCGCTGCTCGTGATCGTGGTTATACATTCGTATCGCATCAGCAAGAAGTGGGTACTGGTTACTTTGATGATGTAACCACTGTAATTCAAGGTGGTAAGTCTTCAGTAACTGCATTGACTGGTTCCACAGAAGAAGAGCAGTTCCACTAAGTAATCCCTAAGTAGTTCGTAATGGAACAGTAAAAGAATCTACCCTTACTGTCGCGGCATCTAAATTACCCCATAAGGGTGACTTAGATGCCGTTTTCGTTTACATTGTTCCCATGACTAATTGCGTACTCTGTAAAGATGAGCTCGAACCTGAAGAGGGTCAATTGATTTGGCGTGGAGATGACTGCCGAGTCATCTTGGTGAATGATCCTGATCTGCCTGGCTTTTGCCGTGTGATTTGGAGCCGTCATGCATCTGAAATGACTGATCTAAGCCATGGTGAGCGTGAGCATCTCATGTCACTAGTCTTTGCAGTAGAAGAGGCGATAAGGCATGTGATGCATCCAGATAAAGTGAATATTGCTGCCTTGGGTAATATGGTGCCCCACATACATTGGCATGTAATCCCCAGATATAAAGACGACGCCTTCTTTCCTGGGTCTGCGTGGTCAAAAAGAGTTCAAGAATTACTTCCTAGTAAGCTAGCGGAACGTCGGCAGCTTGCCAGTCAATTACCTGAAGCAATCAAAGCTGCCATCGCTACACTTTCTTAAAAAGTGTTCAGTAGCATCCTCTCTCCCAAGGTTGATAGTGAATAAAGAAACTAAGGGAATGCTGATTGGCTTTATTGGCATTCTTGTTTTTAGCCTAACTTTACCGGTTAGCAAAATTACCGTTGAAAGTTTTAATCCCTACTTCATTGCATTTGGCAGGGCGTCCTTGGCTGGTTTAGTTGCCTTGACCTATCTTTTGTATAAGCAAGTACCGCTACCTAGTAAAACTGACTTAGTTAAGTTTGCCGTGATTGCACTGGGTGTAGTGTTTGGATTTCCAATCTTTACTACATTAGCTATGAAAGAGGGTTCATCCTCTCATGGCGCTGTTATTTTGGGGATGATGCCCTTAGCTACTACAGTGATCGGAGTCATCCGATTTAAGGAGCGCCCCTCGATTGGCTTTTGGCTGGTATCCATCTTAGGTGCTGCGCTAGTCATGATGTACGCCCTTCTTAAAAGTTCTGGGAGTTTTACTTATATTGATCTCTTGCTTGTGCTGGGTGGCATTTGCGCTTGCGTGGGGTATGTGGAGGGTGGGGAGTTATCTCGAAGGATGAACCCGCGCGTAGTCATTTCTTGGGCGCTTGTAATTTCATTGCCTATTAATATCGTGGCAACGTACTTCACATTTTCTTCATCGTATTGGGGTGCTGATGTAGTTGCTTGGACAAGCTTTATTTATCTGAGTTTATTTCCGATGTACTTGGGCTTTTTCTTTTGGTACGAAGGTCTTGCTATCGGTGGAATTGCAAGGGTAAGCCAAGTTCAATTGATTCAACCTTTTTGTACGCTGCTAGCCTCAAGTTTTTTCTTGGATGACCGCATTACCTTAATGAATATGGTCTTTGCTTTTTTGGTTGTCTCTACCGTCATTCTGAGCAAACGAATGCTGGTGAAGCGAAGTCATTAAACTAATTTCTGAAGCGCCTCAAGATATTTCTCGGGGCTTAGTGGGCGAGCTTCACGTTGGGCCTCCCACATCACTTGCCCCAAACATTCCATCATGGCGTGCTGAGCTTCGTGTGTAGAACCCTTTTTCTTTGCTAACTTTTCAGAGACCTCTTTAATGCCCGGTGGTTGATCGATCGAGATTTGTTCGCTAATTGATAGGTGCATAGAGAGGTGTAAAAAGGGATTGGTCTCGCCACGCTCTGGCGTGTAGTCTTGAGCAACTGCGCCTTCTGGATCTGCTAAGAGGGCATGATATTCCGGGTGTTCGGCCATCCAGTCGCTAGCAATCGTTTCCATTGGCGTCAGAATATGATCCTCAGTTTTCTTCTTCCAGGTGTCACAAAAAAAGCGCCTTACTTCTTCGCGGGTCGGATTAAATATTGCCACGAACTTTTCCTTTACCAGTTTTTTGTTTGAAGCCACAGAGAGGCTCAACAATACATTGCTCGCAATCCGGTGCACGGGCTTTGCAGGTATATCTGCCATGCAGAATAAGCCAATGATGTGCATCCATTAAAAACTCTTTTGGGATGCGCTTAAGTAATTGCTCTTCAACTTTCACAACATCTTTACCGGGCGCTAAACCAGTTCGGTTCGAGACTCTAAAGATATGGGTGTCAACTGCCATAGTAGGTTGACCAAAGGCGGTATTGAGAATCACGTTCGCAGTCTTTCTGCCAACACCGGGTAACAACTCTAGCTCTTCACGATTTTGAGGTACTTCGCCACCATGCTTTTCAAGCAGTAGTCGACAAGTCTCTTGAATATGCTTGCCTTTGGAGTTGAATAAGCCAATGTGCTGGATGAAGGGCTTCACACCTTGTTCGCCCAGATCCAGAAGGGCTTGCGGTGTGTTGGCAATCTTAAATAGCTCACGCGTACCTTTGTTCACCGAAATATCGGTTGCTTGTGCCGATAGCAAGACGGCAATGAGGAGTTCAAACGGAGAGCTGTATTCAAGCTCTGTTTCTGGATGGGGATTATTTTCCCTGAGTAGCTCAAAGAAAGCTTGGCGCTTTTGCAGATTCATCATTTTTGTTGCTGAGCTCGCGCGATTGCTGCGGCGATGATGGCTCGCTTCCTTTCCTGCTCTTTTCGGGCCTCTTCTGAATCCGGATTCTCTGCATTCACTGCAACTAGTTTGGCTGCCGCTTTTTTCGCTAGTCGCTCATCATTGTCACGTTGCTCGCGATCTAATCTGACATTACGATTTGTATATCTTGTGCGCGCCACATCCGCTAATTCCTGAGACCAGGCATCCCAGCCAGTTTTTTTGTCAGTCACATCGAGCATGGTGATGCAGTCTACAGGGCAAGGGGGAATGCATAGATCACAACCCGTGCACCAATCACTTAAGACCACATGCATCTGCTTAGAGGCTCCCACAATCGCATCTACAGGGCAGGCCTGGATACAGAGCGTACAGCCAATACAAGTCTTAGGGTCGATGAATGCAAGCGGTCTAGGGCGCTCTACGCCACATTCAGGATCGATCTTGGGATGTAGTTCAAACGCATCTTGAGGAAACACGGGTGTCAAAATTGTGCTCAGCCGCTGAATACCTTTTACTCCGCCAGGAGGGCAGCGATTGGGCAGGGCCTCACCAGTCGACATTGCTTCTGCATAAGCTCGACAATCCGGATAGCTACATTTAGTACATTGAGTTTGAGGGAGGATGTCCTCTAGACGATCTGCAAGCTCTTTCGTCTGTTGCTGATTCATTGCAATTAGAGTCCCAAAAACGATTAGCGCGACCCTGGAGTCGCGCTACTATTTTATGCGGACTTTGAGCCCTCTAATTTAGGGGGTCTAGCGCGAGTTTTCTTCTGAACAGCTTGGTGCTCACGAATAAACGATTTAATCTTTGGGTATACCTTCTCGCGCCAACGACGACCTGAGAAGATTCCATAGTGACCAGCACCAGCAACTTCATAGTGGTCCTTATTGGTTTTTGGAATTCCTGCACATAGAGCATGTGCTGCGCGAGTTTGCCCACTTCCAGAGATATCGTCTAACTCACCTTCAACAGTGAGAAGCGCAGTTTTTTTAATATCTTGCGGCTTCACTAAATCGCCGGATACTGCCCAGGTACCGTTCGGTAGAGCATAGTCTTGGAATACAGTTTTGATGGTGTCCAGATAATACTGAGCATCCATATCTAATACTGCGTTGTATTCATCATAAAAACGAATGTGTGATGCGGCGTCTAGCTCATCTCCACGTACCAAGTTTTGGAAGAAATCCCAATGCGACTGCATGTGGTTTTGTGGGTTCATGGCAATAAAGCCAGTGTGCTGTAAAAAGCCTGGATACACTTTACGACCAGCGCCGGGGTAGCTTGGCGGTACTTTGTAAATCACATGGCTTTCAAACCAATCATAGGACTTTTGATCAGCCAAGTTGTTCACTGCAGTTGGTGATTTACGCGCATCAATTGGGCCGCCCATCATGATCATGGAGGCGGGTGTTTTTTCACCGGCAGAGGCCATCAATGAGATTGCACCCAAAGTAGGAACGGTTGGTTGACATACCGAGATCACGTGTAAATCATCTGCACCAATAGCGCGAATGAAGTCCTGTATGTAGTGAACATAATCATCCAAACTAAAGCTACCATCTTCAGCAGGAACAATGCGAGCATCAATCCAGTCAGTAATGTAAACCTTGTGATCTTGCAATAGGGTGCGCACAGTGTCGCGTAGCAATGTAGAGTGGTGACCTGAAAGAGGTGCGACTACCAAAACTACTGGATCACCTTTGAGTTTTTTGATGACATCAAGATCATCAGAAAAACGCTTAAATCGAATTAAGTTACAAAACGGCTTGGCAACAATCGTTCTTTCATGAATCGCTACTTCGCGACCATGGGCCTGTACTGAACGAATCCCAAATTCTGGTTTTTTGTAGTCTTTGCCAAGGCGATGAAGAAGTTCATAACTTGCAGCTAGACGTTCAGACCCTGGAACCTTTGATGCTGGATTGGAAGCATTGATGAATGCTTCAGATGCAGCGCGAGCCCATGAGCTCATTGGTTGAAGTAAGGCTTTTTGAAATTCGTGTAGCTGATATAGCATGTTGACTCCTAGTAAATCCGTGTAACCGCTTATTACCGGTTGTTACGCTAATACGCGGGCGATTGCTTGAGCTACCTTATCAATATTTTTGGTATTGAGGGCGGCCACACAAATGCGGCCAGTGGAGAGGGCATAAATGCCATCCTCTTTTTGTAAACGTTCAACTTGTTCAGCAGTTAATCCTGAATAAGAAAACATACCGCGCTGAGCTTCAATAAAAGCAAAGTCTTGCTTTACGCCAGCAGCAGCCAATTTCTCTACAAGTCCATGGCGCATTGCTTTAATACGATCACGCATTTCAGCCAATTCATCTTCCCAAAGCTGTCTCAGCTCTGGTGAATTCAGAACAGCAGCTGCAATCGCAGCACCATGAGTTGGGGGGTTCGAATAATTTGTGCGAATCACGCGCTTGAGCTGCGAAAGCACGCGAGTGGATTCATCTTTGCTTTGAGTCACGATAGATAGTGCACCAACTCGCTCGCCGTAGAGTGAGAATGACTTAGAAAAAGAGCTGGATACAAAAAAAGACATTCCGGATTCAGCAAACAAGCGAACTGCAATACCGTCTTGTTCAATTCCTGCAGCAAAGCCTTGGTAGGCCATATCTAAAAACGGAATGAGTTGCTTTGCTTTGCAGATATCAATTACTTGACGCCATTGCGCTTCAGTAATGTCGGCGCCAGTTGGGTTATGACAGCAAGCGTGCAATAAGACAGTAGTGAACTTTGGGAAAGACTCCAAAGACTTCACCATGCCATCGAAATCAACGCCACGAGTTTTGCCGTCGAAATAGGTGTACTCGACTACTTCAAATCCTGCTGATTCAAAAATACCGCGATGGTTTTCCCAGGTTGGGTTGCTGATCGCGCATGGTGCATTTAAGTTTAAGCGTTTAATAAAGTCAGCGCCAACGCGCAATGCGCCAGTACCGCCAAGGCACTCAGCAGTAACAACGCGACCATCTTTAATGAGCGAGGAGTCGGCACCAAACAAGAGGTTCTGTACTGCGCTGTTATATGGGTTAGGCCCTTCGATTGGGAT
>JBEGUE010000008.1:0-14008 GCA_041179045.1 Pseudomonadota bacterium | reverse complement strand
TCAAGGCTGGAAAGGTGCGCAATGCGCTGGACATCATCAAGTTTCATGGGGCGCTAGAGTATCATTCCTATATATATTTTTTAACACTTACTTATTTTCCCACTACATCATGTTTGGTTTTTTCCGCAGCTACTTTTCTAATGACCTGGCCATCGACCTAGGTACCGCTAACACCCTAATTTACATGCGTGAACGGGGTATTGTGCTTGATGAACCGTCAGTCGTGGCAATTCGCACCGAAGGCGGCCCAAATGGCAAAAAGACCATTTTGGCGGTTGGAAAAGAAGCAAAAGCCATGTTGGGTCGCGTTCCTGGAAATATTGAGGCTATTCGCCCAATGAAAGATGGTGTTATTGCCGACTTCACGATCACTGAGCAAATGCTCAAGCAATTTATCAAAATGGTGCATGAGAGCAAGCTGCTCAAGCCAAGCCCACGCATCATTATTTGCGTTCCTTGCGGCTCCACCCAAGTTGAGCGTCGCGCTATTCGTGAATCTGCATTAGGTGCAGGCGCATCACAAGTATTTTTAATCGAAGAACCTATGGCTGCCGCAATTGGTGCAGGTCTGCCAGTCTCCGAGGCAGCTGGTTCTATGGTTGTGGATATTGGCGGCGGCACAACTGAAGTTGGCGTGATGTCATTGGGTGGTATGGTTTACAAGGGTTCAGTTCGCGTTGGTGGCGATAAGTTTGATGAAGCCATCACTAACTACATTCGTCGTAACTACGGCATGCTGATCGGGGAACAAACCGCTGAGTTAATTAAAAAAACGATTGGCTCCGCTTTCCCGGGGGCTGAAGTACGCGAGATGGAAGTGAAAGGCCGCAACCTTTCTGAAGGTATTCCACGCAGCTTTACCGTTACTAGCAATGAGATTTTGGAGGCCTTAACCGATCCATTGAATCAAATTGTTACTGCCGTAAAAGCAGCTCTAGAACAAATTCCACCGGAGCTAGCATCAGATATCGCTGAGCGCGGCATGATGCTCACTGGTGGTGGCGCACTGTTGCGCGATCTCGATCGCCTATTGCTAGAAGAAACTGGTCTGCCAATTCATGTTGCTGAAGATCCTCTCACTTGCGTCGCTCGTGGTTGCGGTATTGCATTAGAGCGCATGGACAAGCTGGGCGGCGTGTTCTCACAAGAGTAATTGACTTAAGCGTCGATTAGGGAATTGCAACATAGCGCTCCACCTCTTTTTAGACAAGGCGTTCCGGCTTTAGTCAAACTGATTGTCTGTCTTTCGATTAGCATCGCATTGATGTTGATCGATTTTCGCTATAAAGCACTCGATCCGATTCGCAATAACGTCAATTGGTTATTGCGTCCATTAGAGTATGTGATGATGATGCCGCGCAATGTATTTGAGGTTACATCTGAATACTTCACTAGCCGCGGAACTCTAGAAAAACAGAATCAAGAAATGAAAGTGCGGCAAGCGGAGCTCTCTTTGCTTGCAAATCAATCGGAGTTTCTGCTTATAGAGAACCAAAATCTACGTCAGCTAATGGATTTGCAAAAGCAAGTTCTATTCGAAACACTACCAGTTGAAATTCTGTTTAATCCACCCAATCCAATTTCTCAACGCATTGTGATTAATCGTGGACGTAATGACGGCCTCAAGTCGGGCAATCCCATTGCAAGTGATTCGGGTATCTTGGGTCAAGTAATCCGTGTCTACGATCAATCTGCAGAAGTGTCTCTACTAGAAGATCGTGACTTTGCGGTACCCGTGCAAGTTGCACGTAATGGCTTAAGAGCAGCTGTTTTTGGAGCTGGGCGCGGTAACCCGCTTGAGCTGCGCTACCTACCTGTGGCTAGCGACTTAGAAGTGGGCGATGTGTTGATTACCTCAGGTATTGATGGGGTGTATCCGCCTGGCTTTGCAGTGGCTGTGATTAGTCGCATTGAACGAAATGCTGATAAAAATTCTTCTAACGTCTTTTGTGTGCCAGTTGCACCAGCAAACCGCTATCGACAGGCTCTAGCGTTACTTTACGATCCGCAATGGGATGCCAAAGCATCTACCGCAAACAGCAAGTCTGATGCACCGCTGACTAATACTCCAGGGCGTCGTCAGACCCGTACGCGAGGCATGCAATGATCGACTTTCAAAGTGGATATATTCTTCGTCCGGTAAGTCCAGCCTTTATTTATTTCAGCTTGTTTTGCGCACTACTACTAAATCTTTTACCAATTGGTAATTACGGCTGGGTGCCAGACTGGCTAATTATTTGCATCATATTTTGGAACATACACCAGCATCGTTACGTTGGCGTAATCATCGCATTTCTCCTTGGTTTGTTGATGGATGTTCATAACTCTGACTTGTTAGGCCTCAACGCTTTTAGTTACTCATTGGTGGCTTATCTAGCTATCTCCTGGCATCGACGGATCGTCGCTTTAACTGCTTTCACCCAAGCGATGCATTTACTTCCAATCTTCTTGCTCGTTTCATTATTCCCAGTGCTTGCCCATTGGTTCTTAAGTGGCGAAGTCTATTGGTCGGCGCTCGCTGGCGCCATTCAATCAGTGATCGAGGCAATGCTGTGGCCCTTAGCAACACGTATTTTACTATCGCCTCAACGTCGTCCTATTGATGTTGATCACAATCGTCCACTTTAAAACGCTACATGGTTTCTTTTAAAAAACCAGATCTCGACTCGTTTCAAGAGCGCGTTCATATTGCAACCCTGTTTGTTACCGTCTGTTTCTTATTATTAGTGACGAGATTGGTATGGCTGCAACTAGTGAGTCATACCAAATACGCTCTACTAGCCGAAAGCAATAGAATTGCTTTAGTTCCCGCACCAGCCAATCGCGGCCTCTTAATAGACCGCAATGGGATTGTAATTGGCAGAAACTACTCAGCACTGACCTTAGATGTCAATGCTGAGGAGGTTAAAGGCAATGTTGATGAGCTGATCGATGAGCTCTCTCAAATTGTATTGATTTCCCCCAGAGATCGAAGAAATTTCAAGCGCTCACTTGAAGATTCTCGCAAAATGGGCACCTTTCCCCTCCGATCAATGCTCACCGAAGTAGAAACAGCTCGTTTTATGGTTAATCGCTATCGCTTTCCGGGTGTCGAGATACGTGCCCGAAGCTTTCGAGAGTATCCCTACAACGAGCTAGCATCGCATCTGATTGGTTATATTGGGCGAGCTTCTAAGCAAGATATTGAGCGCATGCAAAATGAGATTGATAACTCCAAATCGAGTGATCCCGATGCACTACAAACTTCATTTCTACCGGGTATTCAGTATGTGGGGAAAATTGGCATAGAGCAAAGTTACGAAACAGTATTGCGAGGCAGACCAGGATACGATGAAGTGGAGATTACTGCGGGCGGCAAACCCGTGCGCACGCTTTCTAGCTCACCATCAGTGCCAGGGAAAAATGTAGTACTGTCGGTTGATATCAAGCTGCAATACTTAGTTGAGCAGCTCTATGGAAATTTTAGAGGTGCATTTGTTGCGATTGAGCCCGAGACTGGCGATATCTTGGCATTTGTTTCTAAGCCCAACTTTAATCCCAATGACTTTGTTGAGGGTATCGACTCAGTAACATGGAAAGAGCTGAATGAGTCGCCACAAAAGCCGCTGTATAACCGGCCGCTTAAAGGTATTTATCCGCCGGGCTCCACCTACAAACCATTTATGGCGCTAGCAGCTTTAGAAACAAAAAAGCGCACACCGTCACAATCCATTTCCGATCCAGGTTATTTTGAATTTGGCAACCATACCTTCCGTGATGATAAAAAAGGTGGGCACGGCATTGTTGATATGCAAAAGTCGATCGTTGAGTCTTGTGACACCTACTACTACCATTTGGCGCGCGATATGGGCGTCAACATGATGCATGACTTCATGAAGCCATTTGGCTTTGGTCAAATTACTGGCATTGACCTACAAGGTGAATCAAAAGGTGTTCTGCCATCCACCGAGTGGAAGAAAAATACCTTCAAAAAGCCAGAGCAGCAAAAATGGTATGAAGGTGAAACCATTTCCCTGGGAATTGGTCAGGGCTATAACGCGTTTACTATTTTGCAGCTAGCACATGGCATGGCCAATTTAGCCAATAACGGCATTGTGATGAAGCCGCATTTAGTCAAGGCGATTGAAGATCCCTTCACGAGAAATCGCACCCTGACTACGCCTAAAGAAAGTTATCGAATCGATCTCGTACCCGAGAATATTGAGATGATTAAGAAAGCAATGGTCGAGGTAAATAATTCTGGAACCTCTGCATCTGTTTTCAAAGGTACCGGGTACCAAGTTGGCGGTAAGACTGGAACAGCGCAGGTATTCAGCTTGAATTCGAAAGAATATCACCACGGATCTACAGCAGAATTTTTACGTGATCATGCTTTATATGTTGCTTTTGCCCCTGCAGAGAAGCCGACAATCGTCCTTGCGATGGTTGTAGAGAATGCAGGATTCGGTGCGCAGCATGCTGCACCGATTGCGCGTAAAGCGCTAGATTTTTATCTTGAAGGTAAATGGCCAAAGGAGATTCCTGAATGGAAAAGAGCGCCATAAATAAAGCAAAGAAAATATTCTTCAGTATTTTCAGCGGACTCGATCGCCAGCTTGGCTTTATTCTACTTGGGTTAGCGGGCATTGGATTTATTACCTTCTTATCTGCAAGTCAAAATACGCCAGTCCGTTTTGAGGATGAACTACGTAATTTAGCGCTTTCTTTTGCAGTCATGTGGATTGTTTCTCGCATTCCACCAAAGTGGTTAGAGATGGCTGCAGTATGGATTTATGGAATCGGCGTTGCACTGCTGATTGCAGTCGCCATATTTGGGTTAATAAAAAAAGGTGCAAGACGTTGGCTCAATATTGGTTTTGTAATTCAACCATCTGAGCTCATGAAGATTGCTATGCCACTCATGCTGGCTTGGTACTTCCAAAAACGCGAAGGCATACAAAAATCCTGGGACTATGGGGTGGCAGCAATCATTCTTGGGATTCCAGTGCTGCTCATTGCGCGTCAACCCGACTTAGGCACCGCGCTCTTGGTATTTGCTGCAGGTATGTATGCAATTATTCTTGCCGGATTACCGTGGAAATGGATCTTACCGTTCGTAGGTATTGGTGCTCTTGGCATCATCCTCATCATTATTTTTGGCAGCACTATTTGTGCGCACGATGTTGTCTGGCCACTAGTTCATAACTACCAAAAAAATCGAGTGTGCACTTTGCTCGACCCGAGTAGCGACCCCCTTGGAAAAGGCTTTCATACCATTCAGTCGATGATTGCAATTGGCTCGGGTGGATTTTTTGGTAAAGGTTGGTTCCAGGGCACCCAAGCTCATCTCGAATTTATTCCTGAAAAACATACCGACTTTGTCTTTGCTGTTTACTCAGAAGAGTTTGGCTTGCTGGGTAACTTAGTGATGCTGGCACTGTTCTTCGCTTTGATTAAACGAGGCTTAGCTATTTCTGCCAGCGCACCCAATCTATTCACACGCCTGCTAGGCGCATCTGTCACGCTGATTTTCTTTACTTACGCCTTTGTCAACATCGGCATGGTGAGCGGTTTATTGCCCGTAGTGGGAGTTCCACTACCCTTCATTAGTTATGGAGGAACCGCTTTAGTAACCCTAGGATTTGGTGCTGGTATTTTGATGAGTATTCATCGCCATCGACGCCTGGTACAAAGCTAAGCATTCGACTTGGCTTTGTGTAAAAACTCTTGCGTAGGTCCTCAAAATAAAAAAGCCCGGCTTGCCGGGCTTTTTCATCAACAAAGCAAGAATTACTTCTTACGCTTGTTAACTGAATCTTTAAATGCTTTACCAGCAGAAAACTTAACAGTTTTAGCAGCAGCAATTTTGAGTGGCTCACCAGTTTTTGGGTTACGACCCATACGTGCAGCGCGCTTACCAGAAGAGAAAGTACCAAAACCGATCAGCTGTACTGAGTCGCCTTTAGTAACAGCTTTAATGATTTGCTCAATAGCAGAATTCAATGCAAATTCAGCTTTGGCTTTTGAGATCTCAGCGTCGTCAGCAATCGCTGCGATTAGTTCTGCTTTGTTCAAGTGAAGCTCCTTATAGATATTAATATCAGCGCACCTTGCGCTTACATGATTTTAACCACAAAAAATTACAAAAATAAAGCTGTGGCACAGCAAATTTTGTTATTGCCTATTTTTTACTCTTCTATAACCATCACATCGGATACAAAATACTCAGTGTCGCCAAAACAACTTGTAGGCAATCCGATATGCTGAGCATATTTAAGAGCAACTTTTTTGCCCAGATTAGCGTTAATTTTTTGTGCTACAGCATCATCGCGTACTGTAAAGAGGAATTTTTCTGACATGGTCCCTGGCATGGAAACCATGGCTAGCTCACCTTCCCAGGTTTTACATACATAGCCTCGATTAGAAAACTTTTGGACGTAACCAGCACGCTCTCCGCTACCGTAGCTCCAATTGAACATAATCCAGGTATAAGTAGCCAAACCAGCCAAGCCAATCAATATCAGGCTTAAAAGCCATTTTACGAATCTATTCATGTCAATTTCCTTAACAAATCATCTTTGCAGCACTGATTAGGTGCATTCCTGGTCGCCTACTTTGACCCCAATCAACATTGGAGCATATTCATTACAAAAATAGGGATGAAATGGCGCCCCATACAAATTAAAATATTGGTGTTAACGCTAATTGGTACATTCCATGGAACTACGTCACGTCATTTTTCTGATCTTTGCTGTATCGGCTGTCTACGTTTACTTTAGAGGAAAAGTACGGTTTGGCTTGGTTCGCTCCCTAACAGACTACCAAGTACTTTTAGCGCCAATTAACAGTCTGCTCTATTTGTTTTCAAAAACCAAAGCTGGGGCATTTATTCCTGTTTCAGACTTTCCCGAAATGAAGCCCCTGCAAGATCATTGGCAGATCATCCGTGATGAAGCGCTCGCATTGAACGCGGATGGCGCCATAGCAGCCGCTACCGGATACAACGATATTGGATTTAACTCCTTTTTTCGAACAGGCTGGAAACGCTTTCACCTCTATTGGTATGGGAAGGAGATGCCGTCAGCACAACTGCAATGCCCTAAAACTGTTGCCCTACTCAAATCAATCCCCTCGATCAAAGCGGCGATGTTTGCCTCACTGCCCCCTGGGGCAACGCTGGTAAGGCATCGAGACCCTTATGCGGGCTCGCTTCGCTATCATATTGGCCTTGTCACTCCAAATGACCCCAAGTGCTTTATTGATGTCGATAATGAGCGCTACTTTTGGAAGGATGGTGAACCCGTGATGTTTGATGAAACCTACATCCACTATGCAGCCAACGAAACAGATCACCAACGAATTGTTTTATTTTGCGATGTAGAGCGGCCGGTTCACACTAAATTGGTACAACTATTCAATCACTGGTTTGGCCGCTACGTCATGAGCGCAGCCTCCTCCCAGAATATTGAAGGGGAAAAGGTGGGATTTGTAAATGTTCTCTTTAAGTATTTTTACCACCTCAGAGCACAGGCCAAAAAGCTCAAAGCAAAACATCGCAGCGTGTATTACATCGGAAAGTGGGTTTTAATTTTAGGAATTCTGTACGCACTGTTTTGGTAAGCCCTAGGGACTTAATGCCTGAGCAATCTGCTCGGGGGTGATTGAGCCCCAGATTTCCACTCGCTTTACGCGGCTGCTTTGTCCCGATAGGAGCTGAATTTGTTTTTGCGGCACTCTCAATTGCTTAGAAAGCCAAGATAGCAGCATTTCATTTGCCCTATTTTCAAGGGCGGGGGCCTGCAAAGATATCTTAAGGCAGCCGTCATGCAGACCAACCACCTTAGTTAGTTTTGCGCCTGGCTGGCAATGCAAATCAAGAACAATGCCAGTGGGGGTTTGCTTTAACCAAATAGGCATCATTAAAGTACTTTAAACTCAAACCATGATTATGAAGAACTCCAACGCCTTAGACCAGCTATTTGCCAATAATCGCGAATGGGCAGAAACCATGGTCGCCAAAGATGCTAATTTTTTTAAGCGCCTAGTTTCACAGCAGGCGCCAGAATATTTATGGATTGGCTGTTCAGACAGTCGCGTACCAGCGAACGACATTGTGAACCTACTACCTGGCGAACTTTTTGTACATCGCAATGTTGCTAACGTGGTGGTACATACTGACCTGAACTGCTTATCCGTTATTCAGTTTGCTATCGACCTATTGAAAGTCAAGCATATTTTAGTAGTGGGGCATTACGGTTGCTCAGGCGTACATGCCGCCTTAACCGATAAGCGGGTTGGCCTTGCTGACAATTGGCTGCGTCATGTAAAGGATGTGCATCAAAAACATGAGCGCTATCTTGGCGAGGTGATCCCATCCCCAAAACGTCAAGATCGCTTGTGCGAACTTAATGTCATTGAACAAGTAGTCAATGTTTGTGAAACTACCATTGTTCAAGATGCATGGGCTAGAGGGCAAGATCTTACCGTACATGGATGGACTTATCGCCTCGAAACCGGTCTAGTAAATGATTTAGGGATGTCTATTAGCTCTGCCGAAGAAATGAGTGTGCGCTACGCTAAATCCTTATCTCGCTATGACACTGAATAAATTGAGTTTTGTTTAAAAAATTTTCAAACTATTCTGGGGTAGCACTCCTTAGACTGCTAGTATCGCTTCCCTACAAGATCTTGGTCTCTGTTGGCTATGGCTTAGGCTATCTGGCAGCCCACATTCCCAATGATCGTAATCGCGTAGTCCAAAAAAACTTGGAGCTTTGTTTCCCTGAGCTAAACGCAATAGAAGTGGATCAACTTAGAAAACAACACTGGCGACTACTGGGCCGCAGCTTAGTTGAAAAAAGTATTATTTGGCTAGGCAGTAAAAAACAGCTTGCCGATATGATTGAAGTTCACTCGGAGGTTGATCTAAACGATAGAAAGCCACGCATCTTAGTGAACATGCACTTTATTGGTATTGAGGGCAGCATTATTCTGAGTGCACTTGCCAAGGAAAAAGGTTGGCCTCGTACCTCCGGTTTTTTTCAAAGAATGAAAAGCCCTTTCTTCAACAAGAAGATTATTGAATGGCGTAATCGCTTCGGTGGAAATTCGATTGATCGCCAAGGAAACTCGCTTGAAATCATTCGAGAAATACGCAGGGGAAGCTTCATCATCATTGCGCCCGACATTGATTTGGGACTGAAAGACTCTACCTTCGTCCCTTTCTTTAATATTCAAACCAATACGATCACAGCCGTATCGCGTCTAGCCAAAATTACGGGGGCACAGGTCTGCATGATGATCACCACCCTCAAAAAGGATGGGGCTGGCTATGTTTGCACCATTAGCAAACCCCTTGAAAATTTCCCAACCGAAAATCCTGAAGCTGATACAGCGCGGCTCAACACCATTTTTGAAAAAGAAATTAGGCTCAGACCAGCCGAGTACTACTGGGTTCATAAGCGCTTTAAAAACAGGCCGCACAATGAGGCGAGCCCCTATTAGCACTTCTGCTAGAGCCACTTTTGTCCTATCATTAAAGAATGACTGAACGCATTGGCTTATTCGCTGATCTACATAGTAATTTAGAGGCTTTTGAAGCCTGCATGGAGCGGGCTGAAGAGCTGGGTGTTACTCGCATGGTTTTCTTAGGCGATATTGTTGGCTATAACGCCGACCCCGGCATTGTGATTGATCGCATTGGTGAGATGGTCGCCAACAAAAAAGCAATTGCCGTTTTAGGAAATCATGATCAGGCAATTTTTGAAGACCGTAGCAAGCAAATGAATGCAAGCGCAAACGCAGCAATAGAGTGGACTAAGTCTCAGCTCAACTCTGAGCAAATTCGGTTTCTAAAAGAATTGCCGCTGATGGTACAAGAGGAGGCGATGTGTTTTGTTCACGCATCAGCCCACAATCCTGCTGACTGGAATTACATTACCGACAGCATGAGTGCCTGGCGTTGCCTTCAAAGCTCAGGAAAGACGTATACCTTTGTCGGCCATGCTCATGAACAAGCACTTTTCTATCAAAGTGCTGTTGGTAAGTTAATTCGTTTTGCACCCCACCCTGGTGATGGCATTCCAGTGCTACATCACCGTCAGTGGGTTAGCGTGGTTGGCTCACTTGGTCAGCCACGAGATGGAAATCCAGAGGCTTGCTTTGCTGTATTTGAACCAACATTAGAAATGCTTACCTTTCATCGAACTCCATACGATCAATTTACAGCAGCTGAAAAAGTGCGTCGTGCAGGGCTTCCTGAAGATCTTGCTAATCGCCTCATCACAGGTAAATAATTTGTCTATGTCGATTAATGCTGACATTAAAGCAGTTGATGAGATTTTCCAAGAAGGCAAAGTGGTTGATGGATTTACATTGGGAGCAGAGGTACATCGCGGCGGAATGGCCAGCCTCTATTCCGCAAGCAAAGAAGGGATTGATGTCCCTATTCTCCTAAAGATTCCTAGGGTAGGCCGTGATCAACCGGTTGAAAGCCTCATTGGCTTTGAGACTGAGCTCACCATCCTGCGCTCACTGAAAAGTCCTTATGTTCCCAAGTATCTTGGCTCCGGGAATATGGCAACACACCCGTATATTGCAATGGAGCGCGTGGCAGGAAGGCCGCTTGAGGACTTTATTAAAGAAGGCAAAGTTTTTACCATTGATGAGGTAGTGAAGATTGGCGCTGATTTAGCGCAAGCGGTGCAATCTCTACATGCACAAGATGCCATTCATTTGGATATCAAACCCGAAAACATTCTGATTGACGATCAAGGCAAGATTACGTTAATCGACTTTGGCTTATCGCATCATGCACGCTTTCCAGACTTACTTGCAGAAGAGATGCGCAAGGGAGTTGGCTCGGCACCCTATATTGCACCAGAGCAAGTGATCGGTATTCGCTCAGACTATCGTAGCGATATCTTTTCTATCGGCGTCATCTTGTACGAGTTACTCACGGGCGAGCTTCCCTTTGGCAATCCTCAGTCGATGAATGGCTTACGTAAAAGATTGTGGGCGCAGGCATTTCCTCCGCGCGCCATTCGCAAAGAAATCCCCCGCTGGTTACAGGAAGTTGTTTTGCGCTGTCTTGAGCCTCGTGCAGCAGATCGCTATCAGAGCGCTACTCGTTTACGTCAAGTCTTGCGCGATCATGAGAGCGTCACCCTAACTGAGCGCGCTGATCGAGTTGATGCCCTGAGCTTTTGGGAAAACCTCAAGCGCATGTTCCGTGCTGCGGGTTACGAGCCATCGCCGAGTCCTCGCCCCAGCATCGGAAATGATGATGCACCCCTCATGATTGCAGCGATTGATACACGCCAATCTGATGAAGACTTGCGTGTACGCATGCAAACAACCGCAAAAAATTTACTGCAAGCTTACCCAGAAAGCAGGCTTGTTTGTATTAGTACGATTGCGAGCACTCCAACTTTTGAGGGCAATCAAGAAAGTGAGACTGCGAGTGGTATTGTGCGAGGACACCTTGTGCAGCTGATGGAGTGGGCAAAGCCATTGAAATTACCGCCAGAGCGCATTTCGTATCACGTTCTAGAGGCACTTGATCCAGCAAGTCGGATTGTAGAATTTGCTAGAGATAATGACGCCTCGCTAATCCTGATTGGGGCATCCCATAAGCAGGCAAATAAAATAACGCCTTGGCGAACCTCAATGACCAAGATTGTGGAAGAGGCACCTTGCAGCGTACATATTGTCAGAACCTAGTCTTTACCGTAGCAATTGCCCGATAATATAGCCATGGAAGAAAAAATACGTGTATCCAAGCTACTCTCCGAGCTCGGACTTTGCTCCCGACGTGAGGCAGACTCTTATATTGAGCAAGGCTTGGTCACTGTCGATGGTGAAGTGGTCAATGAGCTAGGCTCTCGGGCTTTTCGCCATCAAAAAATTGAACTCCAGTCTGGCGCCAAAGCACAGCAAGCATCACGTATTACGGTCATTTTAAATAAGCCCGTTGGCTTCATCTCTCACTATGATGACGAGCAAGAGTATCAACCGGCAGCCTCGCTGATCACTCCAGAGAATTACTTTGCAAGCCCCTTAGACAAGGGTCGCAACCCGCGCTTTAATACCCGCGGCTTAGCACCTGCCGGTCGCCTAGATATTGATTCCACTGGCATGCTGGTTTTAACTCAAGATGGTCGCATCGCAAAACTCCTCATTGGTGAAAATAGCCCCGTCGAAAAAGAGTATTTAGTCCGGGTTGAAGGCGCACTCTCTTTTGAAGATTTAGATCGCCTAAAACATGGTCTGGAATTAGACGGCGTCGTATTAAAGCCAGCTCAAGTCAGCTGGCAGAACGAAGACCAACTTCGCTTTGTTTTGCGCGAAGGTCGCAAGCGTCAAATTCGTCGCATGTGTGAAATAGTTGGCCTCAGAGTTCTAGGCCTCAAGCGTGTGCGTATGGGCAGGATTTCTCTGGGCGCACTACCTCCCGGGAAATGGCGCTTTGTGAGGCCCGAAGAGCAATTCTAAAAAGTCTTACCCGTCTATAATTCTGTTAATTAGATTAAACGCAGAATTACCATCGACACCATCACATCCAGCACTCCCGGCGCAGAAGTTTTAAGACGCCGTAGCTTTGCCATCATCTCTCACCCAGATGCCGGTAAGACCACGCTTACCGAGAAACTCTTGTTATACGCAGGAGCGATTCAGATTGCGGGTAGTGTAAAAGCCCGTAAGGCTAGCCGTCATGCGACTTCAGACTGGATGGAAATTGAGAAACAGCGTGGCATTTCTGTAGCTAGCTCTGTAATGCAAATGGAATATCGCGATTGCATTATTAATCTTCTAGATACCCCGGGTCACCAAGATTTCTCCGAAGATACTTATCGCGTACTCACTGCGGTAGATTCTGCATTAATGGTGATTGACGCTGCCAATGGTGTTGAGTCCCAGACCTTGCGCTTGCTTGATGTCTGCCGTGCGCGTAACACGCCAATTGTGACCTTCATCAACAAAATGGATCGCGAAGTGAAGCCACCCATGGAACTGATGGATGAAATTGAAACCGCACTCGGCATTGAGGTGGTTCCTTTTACTTGGCCAGTGGGTATGGGTAAATCCTTCGCCGGTGTGATTGATATTGCCAACTCTCAAATGCGCATGTTCAAGGCGGGCGAGGATCGCGTTACTGAAGATTCTCATGCCATTGTGGATATCAACGATCCCGCCCTAAAAGAGCGCCTCGGCACTGATCTTGAAAATGCGCTTGCTGAGGTAGATTTAATTAAAAATGCGATGCCTGCCTTTAACCGGGAAGCCTTTTTGGCGGGTCGTCAGTCACCGGTATTCTTTGGCTCAGCCATTAATAATTTTGGTGTGCGTGAAATTCTCAATACCTTAGTTGAGCTTGCGCCATCACCTGGATCGCGCAAGGCACTACAACGCGAAGTTAGTCCAGCAGAGAATAAATTCTCTGCAGTCGTCTTTAAGATTCAAGCAAACATGGATCCAGCCCATCGAGATCGCGTTGCTTTTTTGCGCATTTGCTCAGGACATTTTCAGCGCGGCATGAAGCTAAAGATTTGTCGTAACGGCAAAGAAGTGCGTACTAATAATGCGCTCTCCTTCTTATCGCAACGACGCGATATCTTAGATGAAGCCTTCCCTGGAGACATTATTGGATTGCCAAACCATGGCCTGCTTCGATTGGGCGATACGCTCACCGAAGGCGAGCAACTGCAATTCACAGGTTTGCCATTTTTTGCTCCAGAAATTTTCCGTATGGTCGAGTCTGCAGACCCATTACGCTCCAAGCAATTGCGCACAGGACTCATGCAGCTTGGCGAAGAAGGTGCGATTCAAGTATTTCGTCCTATGACTGGTGGCACCATGCTACTCGGGGCATTTGGACAGCTACAGTTCGAAGTGGTAAGCCATCGCCTTCAGACAGAATACGGCGCGGAAGTGCGTTTACTACCGGCACGGTATAACCTGGCTCGCTGGGTAAGCTCAGAAGATCCTGTAGCACTCAAAAAATTTATACAGGAAAATATTCATCGCATGG
>JBEGUE010000007.1:0-8875 GCA_041179045.1 Pseudomonadota bacterium | reverse complement strand
GGCTTCGACTACCTATGGGATATTGAAAAATTAGGCAAATCCCCTGAAGTTGGTAATGTGGTTGAGGTGCCCTTTGCAAGGTCTAAAGAAATAGGGTTGGTAGTAAAGGTTAGCGATCACTCCGATTATGAAATTGGAAGGCTCAAATACGTAGATCGTCTGGCACCACTGCCAGTTTTCGACCCAGCTCTGTTGCGATTAATGAGCTTTACTAGCCAGTATTACATCCATACTTTGGGGGAGACTGCTTTGCCGGTCATTCCGCAGATGTGGAAAAAGGCAGATGAATGGGAAAAAATACCTGAAAAACTGGCGTCTGCAGACAAGAAAAGTAAAAAGAAGCTAGCCGGTGTCGCAGAAGGGTTGATCACGCTAGATCAATTGAATTCAGAGCAGAAGAATGCACTATTTCAACTATTGGCAGCTGGACAAAAAGAAAAACAATTTAGGGCGATTCTGTTGCAAGGTCAAACAGGAAGCGGAAAGACCGCAGTCTTCCTCAATTGGCTAGCAAGCATCTTGAATGATCAGAGTGCTCAGGTACTTTTACTGGTGCCCGAAATTAATTTAACGCCGCAATTAGAGAGGCGCATAAGAGCATATTTTCCTGATAAAAAATTAGCTGTACTGCATAGCGGTATTAGTGAAAAGAAAAGAGGCCTTGCTTGGTATGAAGCAATGACTGGGAAAGCGCAAATTATTTTAGGTACTAGATTGGCTGCATTAACGCCAATGCCAAACTTGCGCGCAATCGTAGTTGATGAAGAGCATGACCCATCTTATAAACAGCAAGATGGCACACGTTATTCCGCAAGGGATTTGGCAATCTGGCGAGCTCATGACCAAAAAATCCCCATCTTGTTATCTTCTGCTACACCATCACTAGAAACCTGGTTAGCCGCTCAATCTGGCCGCTATGAAAATATCCGACTTGATCGGCGTGCACAGGGTGCTAGCCTACCCAGCGTGCACTTAATTAATACACGTGATCCACAAAATCAATTTAGCCCAGGTGATGTGGGTGCGCCAAAGCAAAAAAGTCTGATTACAAAAACGCTTGCAAATGCAATTACAAAATCACTTGCAGAAAAAAAGCAGAGCTTGATTTTGATTAATAGGCGCGGCTATGCTCCGGTACTGAGTTGCTCTGCATGCAATTGGTTATCAAAATGTACTCAATGCTCTACCTACACCGTGATGCATAAGGCCGGCGCATTAGGAAAAAGAGCGGTATTGAATTGTCACCATTGTGGGTTGGTAAAGCCCATCCCACAGTTTTGCCCTGATTGTGGAAACGCAGATCTTAAAACACTTGGGCATGGTACTCAAAAATTAGAAGATGCCATAGAAGAAATGTGGCCACAAGCAAGAGTATTGCGGGTCGACACAGACTCAAGCAGAAGAAGCAAAAGTGCAGAAGCGCTCTTTACAGAAATACATGATGGCAATGTTGACATTGTTGTTGGTACTCAAATGATTGCCAAAGGACACGACTATCAAAATATCGGATTAGTCGCTGTATTAGACGCTGATAGTCGATTGTATTCAGCAGACTTTAGGGCGGCCGAGAGATTATTCGCCCAGTTAGTTCAAGTGGCCGGGCGTGCAGGAAGGTCGGGCATCAAAGGTGAGGCTGGAGGTGATATTTATATCGAGACACAGTACCCAGAGGCGCCTGTATTTCAGTATTTATTAAGACACAATGTCGATGGATTTTTAGCATTCACTGCCAAGGAGCGAGAAGACGCAAAATTACCGCCCTACTCATATCAAGCACTTATTCATGCAGAGGGCAAAAGCTTGGATAAGGCAATTCAGTTTTTGAGTGAACTAAAAGCGCGTATAAAAACTAAGGGTCTAATTACTAGAGAGCTTAAAGTGTACGACCCAGTGCCCAAGCCAGTCATGCGGGTGGCTGGTGCAGAGCGCGCCCAATTGTTAATTGAGTCAGGTAATCGCAAGTTACTACAAGAAGCGCTTGAAATAATTGATCAAGAATTGCGCCAAGATTCCACAGGAAGAATTAGTAAAACATCACGCATTCGATGGTTGGTAGAACGTGATCCGATTGCTATCTAAGCGCCTGCGCTAGATTCGTATTGTGTAAGCGACATTAAGTTGTTTAGATTGCTGTTTAGCGTCTCTGGAGATATTGGTTTGATTTTGAATAACCAAATTGCATACGGCTGAGTATTTACCGCCTCAGGGTTGGCATCCATCTCTTCATTGAGGGCAATGATCTCACCACTAATGGGAGCATGAATGTCGCTCGCTGCTTTTACCGACTCAATTGCAGCGATGGCTTCGCCCTGCTTCACATGTTGGCCAATTTTTGGCGCTTGGAAAAACATCACATCACCTAAAGCTTCTTGCGCATGATTACTAATACCCACCCACGCCAATCCATCATCTTCGATGCTGGCCCACTCATGTGTTTCTGCGAATTTAAATGTATCTTGAGTTTTCATTGTGTGTACTGTGGACCATATGGGTGACGACATGGAGTTTACTGCGGGCCATGAACTTGTATCGACGTCTAATCAAGTGCGCCAAAAAAATCCCTGTGCCGGGGATTGTTTAATTTTGGGCTGGTAAAACTAAATGAAGATTTAGGTTTTTGCTGAGCCGGTACGGTGAGTACGGTTATATAAACAGCTTGCACAAATCCAGCGCTGCTTGCGATTACTTGTCGGAATCCAAGTGCCACCTTCCAGACGCTTTTCGCGACTGCATGAGGAGCAGAACTTAAGGCTCTGTGAGGTTTCTTGGGTGGCAGCTGGAGTCGAGGTAGTCATGGGCAATCCGGGCAATTCAAATCTTGTACAGAGACTCTATTTTACCCGTTTTGTCCCACTGGGGCTGGGCTTAAGACTACTCTGACCGAATCAGCCGTTTTATTGCCATCAAAGTCGAGCCAAGCCTTGTTTTCGAAGTCATACAGCTTGCACTTGCGGGCTGTATCGAAATACCAAGCCCAAGAGAACTTTTGGACAAAGATACGCTCTGGAAGGATGGTTTCCAGGGTATTTTGAGCCTCTTGGAGGCGATATAGGGGGACGCTCATATCCACGTGGTGGGCGGTATGCTCCATGATATGGTGCATTAAAGAGCCCCAAATCCAGTTAAAGGTCAAATGCACTGTGGTGGACACAAAAGGCTGGGCGCGCAACCACTCAGATTTCTTGTCGTACCAAGAAACTGAAGTATGGGTATGGTGAACATAGACTACAAAACCAATCATTCCATTCCAGAAGAGGAATGGGACGGCAAAACCAGTGATTAGTCCTAGCCAAACAGACTGGCCAGTTGCGAGAGCGCCAGCAATAAGACAAGCAATCCAGATAATCGCAAAACCAGTTACTAATAGGTTATCTTTCAGGAAGATTGGGCGATCGCCAGGTTTGTTTTTGGCATTCGGAAAGTACTCACGTCTCCACCAGATCTCAATGAGGTAGTAGAAAACAGGGCCCCAGCCACTACGGTAGAGACGCTCAACAGCTTTGCGCCAAGAAGGGAGTGCATCGAATTCCGCTTTTGATAATGGAGCCCAAACAAAGTCAAAGCCCTTGAGGTTGGTCTGGCCGTGGTGAACTACGTTGTGGCCTACATCCCATAAGCTATATGGGGTAAGCGATGGCAAGAACGCGATGCGACCCAGTACTTTGTTCAGTTCGCGGTGTGGTGTGTAGCTTTGATGGCAAGCATCATGACCTAAGATGAAGATGCGACCAGTAACAAAACCGGCGACTAAGCCCAATACGATTTTAATCAGCACGCTTTCAATAAAAATAGTTCCAGCAATGCAGGCAAGCCATAAAACAGCATCCATTACTAACAAGGCAATTGCTTTTGCTGTTTCACCTTGAGCCATAGGAATTAGCCAGCTACGAATCACTTTTCGGTGTGGCAACGGAAGATCTGGAGCCAAAGGATTGGCCAAGGATGGTTCGGTTAATGCAGAATTTAGATGATTTGACATGATAAGAATCAATAAGTTAGGGAGAAATGATAGCCTTTTTCATAAATTTGCGCATGATGTAGGTCAAAACCCCCTCTGTTTTGGTGCGCCCGGCAGGAATCGAACCTGCGACCCTTGGCTTCGGAGGCCAATACTCTATCCACTGAGCTACGGGCGCCAGTAGAAAATTCGTCAACTGGGCTATTGTAAGTGCCTATATCTTTACGGTCTCGTTATAATCGATACGAAATAACCTTAAAACCCGTCAAACTATAAAAGTCCTATGAGCGAAGCGCACGGCAGCATCATTAAAACCCCTAAACAACTGATCATCACGGTATTTGCTACCTTTTTTGTGCCATTGATCATCATTTTGTTGCTATTGGTGTATGTCAATAACGGTAAACGCACTGACGCTGCTGCTTCTGCTGAGCAGTTAATCAAACCCGTTGCGCAGTTGAACTACCAAGATGCTAGCCCCCCTGCTGAGTCCAAAGGGGCCGTTCCAGCTGCTAAATAACTTTTAGCGCTCCAAAGAAAGCTGGCTATACGCCAGCTTTTATCTTTCCTGGCTTGGACCTTTTGCATCTAGCGCGATCTGGTAAGCCTCTTTTTTACTAAGACCAAGCACTTGAGCAAGTACGGCAGCAATTTCTTTACTGCCTAAGTAAGGACTTAAGGCATTGGCCCATAGTAACAACGCTGAATGTTCAGGGACTCCATCTGAATTGGCCTGGCGGCCAGCTACTAAGATAATAAATTCACCCCTGAGGCTCTCTGCTTTCTCAAGCCACTCGGGAATATCTATAGCAGCGAGCGTGACCAGTTGCTCAAATTTTTTGGTGAGCTCCCTACCTACCAGCACCTTTCGATCGGGCTCCAGTTCTTTGCTCAGCGATGTCAGGGTGTCGCGTATTTGATGTGGTGACTCAAAAAAGATGCTCGTTTTTGAGTTGTTGCGGATATCTTGAATGAGTGTGCCCCGTTCTTTAGCTTTATTTGGCCAAAAGCCAAGAAACTGAAAGCGACCCTCCGATGGCAGCATGACTGATCCGCTGGCAGAGATGGCGGATGACACTGCACTTGCCCCTGGAATGGGGATAATTCGAAAGCCGGCTTTCTGAACAGCGTTTACTAACCTTGCGCCTGGATCAGAAACACCTGGAGTGCCCGCATCCGAGATGTAAGCCCAGCGTTCATTTTGAGCAAGGCGCTCAACAATGGCTTGCGCACCAGTAATTTCATTGTGCTCATGCAGGGCAACACATTTCTTGTGGATACCAAAATGTTGCAGCAGGGGGGCGCTATGCCTAGTATCTTCACAAGCAATACCGTCTACTGAATTGAGTACATGCAGTGCACGCAAGGTAATGTCACCCAAATTGCCAATTGGCGTCGCAACCATATATAGAGCCCCAGCTGGAAGATCCTGCAGTTTTAAAAAATCAAGGGAGCTTAATTCCATGGGTCAATCTTTTGCTAAAGAGATATTAATAAGTAAGAGAATACGTCCCTTTTGAATTCGGGGGCCGTGCAGACATATTGCCTGTGCTTTGGCGCATAATAATGTGATGGATAAAGATACCCTCGAACGTTTGCGCGCTCGCGCATCCCAACATTTTTTAGACAGTATTGCTGTAAAGCAAGAGGCTGAAAAAATACTTCCTGAACAGATTGCTCGGGGCATAGTTGCCATGACAGACTGTTTACGTGCTGGTGGAAAGGTAATGGCTTGCGGCAATGGCGGATCAGCTGCTGATGCGCAGCATTTTGCTGCCGAGCTCATTGGCCGCTTTGAGAGAGAGCGACAAGAGTTGGCTGCAATTGCTCTGACTACAGACACATCTATTCTGACCGCCGTAGGAAATGACTATAGCTATGATGAAATTTTTTCTAAACAAGTTCGTGGCCTTGGAAAAAAAGGCGACATCTTGATTGGAATCTCCACTTCAGGAAATTCCAAAAACGTAGTCAAGGCAATCGAAGCAGCAAAAAAAATGGGAATAAAAATTATTGCTTTGACTGGCAATGGCGGTGGAAAAATTGCAAGCTTATTGGATCATGATGATATTCACCTGTGTGCTCCATCAACTCGCACTGCCCGCATTCAGGAAACACATTTAGTTTTACTTCATGCCTTATGTGATGGCGTGGACCATTTACTGCTCGATTAATCGATTCACCAATTAGAAAGTTCGTATATGCGAAATGCACTCACCATCAAGCTCTTTGTTGCGATATTGATTTCATCACTTTTATCGGGCTGTGGCGTACTGGCTGTTGGTGGAGTTGTGGCGGGTGCAAGCGTGATGGCTGATCGCCGCACGCCAGCAGTCCAAGCAATTGATAAAGGTATTGAGTTGGAGGCTGGAAACGCGCTAGCCAAGCGCTACGGTGATAGTGCACATATCAACGTGACATCGTTCAATCAAAAGGTGCTGCTAACTGGCGAAGCAAAAGACGCAGATATTAAGGCGCAAGCTGGCGCCTATGTAAAGGCGATGAAAAATGCGCGCTCCGTCTTCAATGAATTAATCATCGGACCAAACAGCGCCTATAGTGCTCGCGCCAATGATTCTTATCTCGAATCCAAAATCAAAACACAAATGATTTTTACGGAGAAATTGCCATCAAATTCAATGGCTATTGTTGCAGAAGGAAGCAGTGTTTATTTGATGGGCATACTGACACAGAATGAGGCGGCCATAGCGAAGAAAGTAACGAGCAATATTGATGGCGTTAAAGATGTTTATGTTTACTTCGATATTATTTCTGAAGCGGAAAAAACTCGCCTAGAGAAACAAGGCAAAGCAGATGAATCTCAGCCGAACTCAATGCCCAAGCAATAAATTTATTTGATCAGTGCGCGATGCATTTTTCAAGGCAACCGTTGAAATTTTTTTTACTCACCGCCCTTCTCTCGCTCTACTCTATTGTTGCGAGTGGGGCTACTGATGATTCAAGGGCGCACTCACTTGCAAAACAAAATGCTTGCTTGGGGTGTCATGCTGTTGATAAAAAAATTGTTGGCCCCAGCTTTCAAGCTGTCGCAAAAAAATATGCAAATGATCCCAGTGCAAATACGTTTCTAAAAAATAAAATTTTGAAAGGCGGCTCTGGATCTTGGGGTGTAGTACCAATGCCAGCAAATGCGAAGCTAAGTGAAGCTGACGTATCGTTGCTAACGACCTGGATTTTGCGCGGAGCGCCTAGCGCAAATTAAGTTGGGCGAACAGTTGGTTTTCCAAGAAACCAAGACCACGCATCAGTTGAGCGCTTAAAGTTTTCCTTAAGTGCATAGTCAAAGTCGGCCCATTGTTCGTTGGCAGCCTCTTCAACAATCGTGCCAGGATTTGCAGGCGGTAATTTCAGGTAAGCATCCGCATCGCCATAAGCATATTCAACACGCATGCCTGCCTTTTGAGCAAGATGCATCATGGCGCGATTGTTTGCCAAGCAATGTACAAATAAGGTTTCAATCCGTGTATTGCGTGAATGCACCGCAGCGCGTGCTAGCAAAGCCGTGCCAATGCCCTGTCCGCGGCCATTAGGCAATACAGACACCCCAAACTCGGCAGCTTGAGCCTGCCCTTTAGTTTTTGGTAAATATGCCAAATGAGCCATGCCAATAAGGTTTAGTTGGGAGTTAAAGCTGCCAAACAGGGTATCCCTATTGAAATCAAGGCTCTCTACATAGTGATGAATGACTTCATCCGGAGTTTGAGTACCAAAGCGAAGACGACGATCCTCTTCATTTAGCAGCAAAAGATGCTGAAGAATGTGCTCTCTATGACCAGCATGTAGTTCGCGAACAGGCACTACCGAGCCAGCCACAAAGGGCTTGCTGGGTAAGTGGCTATTTACTAATTTCTTGTGCATAGCAACATACTAGCAGAAGCTAGGGCTAATTACAGGGTTTTCCCTTAGAGATGGGAATAAAGATAAACAGAGGGCGAGAAATGGCGTAAAAAACTGACCACTTGCCGCAAATTTACTGCCTTATCCATAAAAACCCGTATATTTTCAAAAAAAGTTGAAAATATTTTCAATCTCCATCCCCTTGTTTTTAATAGCTTTATTTTAAAAGTAGGAAAAAACATCGCTTTTTAATAGAAAAAGACTACGAAAGGTGTTGACGGACCCTAAAAAGGGGTATAAAGTCTCATCTCTCTGCTGCAACGTTTTACGAAATACGAAAAACGAAGCGGCCCTCTTTAAAAATTAGTCAACCGATAATTGTGGGTACTAAGTGAAAGCATCAAGTCCTTCGGGACAGATGTAAATAAATAGTACTCATAGACAGTAAAAAGATTTGGTTTTATTACCAAGTCAATTTCTTTTGAATGAGTGCGACGATCCGCAAGGATCACAGGAATTAAACTGAAGAGTTTGATCCTGGCTCAGATTGAACGCTGGCGGCATGCCTTACACATGCAAGTCGAACGGCAGCACGGGTACTTGTACCTGGTGGCGAGTGGCGAACGGGTGAGTAATACATCGGAACGTACCTTATCGTGGGGGATAACGCAGCGAAAGCTGTGCTAATACCGCATACGCCCTGAGGGGGAAAGCGGGGGATCGAAAGACCTCGCGCGATTAGAGCGGCCGATGCCTGATTAGCTTGTTGGTGGGGTAAAAGCCCACCAAGGCGACGATCAGTAGCTGGTCTGAGAGGACGATCAGCCACACTGGGACTGAGACACGGCCCAGACTCCTACGGGAGGCAGCAGTGGGGAATTTTGGACAATGGGGGAAACCCTGATCCAGCAATGCCGCGTGAGTGAAGAAGGCCTTCGGGTTGTAAAGCTCTTTTGTCAGGGAAGAAACACCGGCTCTAACACAGTCCGGGAATGACGGTACCTGAAGAATAAGCACCGGCTAACTACGTGCCAGCAGCCGCGGTAATACGTAGGGTGC
>JBEGUE010000006.1:0-3966 GCA_041179045.1 Pseudomonadota bacterium | reverse complement strand
TTAGCCTGATTACTTGTATAGGCCTAAATTTGTAATGATTTCTAGAGCATGAGACGGAATGCGCTCGGAGGCAATATCACCGCGAGAAGCGCTTTTCAGCTGTTTTCGGAGCTCTGTGGAGGAAAGGTCTACTGCAAGACTGCTGTCTAGATAGATGCGGCCAAATAGACTTTTTTCAAGGGCGTTTGTATCAATACATTGATGCTTTTCTAATAATGCTTTAATTTCAGGGTTGATTTGGGTGAGGAGTTCATGATGAGGCCTGCTGGCCACTGCGAAATTCACAAGGTCTAGTAATTGATCCCAGGACTTCCAGGAGGGGAGATTGATAAGAGAGTCAGCCCCCATTAACCAAGTTAAGTTGACTTGAGGCCCAAAACGTTCTCGTAAGGCTTTGGCTGTATCGATGGCATAGCTCGGGCCAGCCCGATCAATTTCGATGCGATCAACTCCAATTTGAGTAGGTATTTTGAGATACAGAAATGCCCTAGCTAAATCAGTGCACGCTGCTTCAGTCAGTTCTAGGCGAATTTCTGCAGGTGTGATGCTAGCGCCTTTTTGCCAGGGCTCACCACTCGGGATGAGGAGCAGAGTGTCCAGGTGCAGAAGCTTTGCAAAATGCATAGCCAGTTTAAGGTGGCCAAGATGTGGCGGGTCAAAAGTGCCACCTAGAATGCCAATTTTTTTTGGAGTATCCAAATGTGCTGAGATCAAGTTAGGAAAGCCAGTCGCGCGGCTTCAGGTAGTAGTCGTAAAGCTTTGCCTCTGGCGTTCCTGATTTTGGCTGCCAGTTGTACCACCACTGCACTACGGGTGGCATAGACATTAAGATAGATTCTGTCCGTCCACCAGAGTGCAAGCCAAAAATGGTGCCTCGATCGAATAACAAGTTGTACTCCACATAACGTCCACGACGGTATTCTTGAAACGCTTTTTCTTCGGGTGTAAAGCTGTCTTGATAGCGACGCTCGACAATCGGTAAGTAAGCATCAATAAAGGCATCGCCAACAGCGCGCGTCATGGCAAAGCTTTGCTCAAAACCCAGTTCATTGAAGTCGTCAAAAAACACGCCACCAATACCGCGGGGCTCTTCACGATGCTTGAGATAAAAGTATTCATCACACCACTTTTTGAATCTTGGATGAAGCTCTTTACCAAACGGGTCTAAAGCATCTTTCGCGGTTTGATGGAAGTGTTGACAGTCCTCATCCACGCCATAGTAGGGGGTAAGATCAAAGCCGCCTCCAAACCACCACACCGGCTCTTTATCGGGAGCTTGCGCGATAAAGCAGCGTACATTCATATGGGTGGTTGGCACCTTGGGATTATTTGGGTGAAATACCAAGGAAACACCCATCGCTTCAAAGCTACGTCCAGCGACTTCTGGACGATGGTGTGAGGCTGAAGGGGGCATTTGATCGCCGCGAACATGAGAAAAACCTACGCCACCTTTTTCTAATATGTTGCCACTATCTAAAGTGCAGGTACGCCCATAACCCCGCAGCTTGCTATCTTCTGGCTTTTCCCAGGCATCCACCACAAAGGCTTTGCCGTCGAGCGCACTCATTGCAGTGGTGATGCGATCTTGCAGACCTAAAAAGTAAGCTTCTAATTCTGCAATGTTAATTTGAGTCTGTTCAGTGGATGACAAGGATGAAAGGTCCTTCGTAGTTAGGGTTATTTCACTGCCCGATAGCCAATATCTTTGCGATATTGCATGCCATCGAATTGGATCTGAGCAATCGCTTCGTATGCTTTTTGTTGCGCACCGCGAACGGTATCCGATAGGCCTACGATGCACATGACGCGACCACCAGAGGTGACCAGCTTCCCGTCTTGTAACTTCGTGCCAGCATGAAAAGTCAATTGATCTTCAGTATCAGCAGGGATGCCCGTAATTACATCGCCATTACGTGGAGTATCGGGATAGTTGTGGGCTGCCAGTACCACGCCTAGTGCGGTACGGCGATCCCACTCAAGCTCCACCTCATTGAGTGTGCCATCAACTGCATGATCTAGTGCATTGACGAGATCACTACGCAGGCGCGCCATGATCGGCTGTGTTTCTGGGTCACCCATACGGCAGTTAAATTCTAATGTCTTAATCTTCCCATCTGGAGAAATCATGAGTCCCGCATACAGGAAGCCAGTGTATGGAATGCCATCCGCTTCCATGCCTTTAACGGTAGGCATGATGACTTCGCGTAATGCACGTGCATGAATTTCTGGGGTAACTACCGGAGCAGGGGAGTAAGCACCCATGCCACCGGTATTAGGGCCTTGATCAGCATCTAGTAAACGTTTGTGATCTTGACTTGTGGCTAGAGCTAAAACATGTTTGCCATCTACAAGAACAATAAAGCTGGCTTCTTCACCAGTCAGAAATTCTTCAATGACAACGCGTGCGCCGGCATTGCCCAGTTTGTTATCCGCCAGCATCATGTCGACAGCCCCATGAGCTTCTGCCAAATCCATTGCTACAACAACACCTTTGCCAGCGGCTAAACCATCAGCCTTGATGACGATTGGTGCGCCTTTGGCATCAATGTAAGCATGCGCTTCTAATGCATTTGAGAAAGTCTGATACTCCGCTGTCGGAATGCCATGACGTTTCATGAACGCTTTAGAGAAATCCTTGGAAGACTCTAATTGGGCTGCTAGCTGAGTGGGCCCAAAAATGCGCAAGCCATTATTGCGAAATACATCCACGATACCGGCCGCTAATGGGGCCTCAGGACCAACTACAGTGAGGTGAATTTTTTCACGTTTGGCAAAGTCTGCCAATTCTTGCAGGTCGGAGATCGGGAGATTTTGAATACCGGCTACAGTTTGCTTTGCAGTAGCTGTACCACCATTACCCGGCGCTACATATACGGTTTGAACTTGCGGAGATTGCGCTAGTTTCCATGCCAATGCATGTTCACGACCACCAGAACCAATTAAAAGAATTTTCATAAAGGGCTAAAAGATATATTAATAAGTAGCGTTAAAAAGCTGATCATTTATAGAGAGGCGTTTGTGAATACTTCTTGAACGTCATCCAAGTTTTCAAGCGCGTCTAACAGTTTTTGCATACTCTCCGCTTGATCACCTTCGAGTTCAGTTTCAGTTTCGGGGCGCATCGTCACTGTTGCTAGTTCTGCTTTTAAACCTGCTTGATTGAGTGCATCCTGTACTTTAGGAAAATCAGGCACTGGGGTGAGTACCTCAAGAGTGCCATCATCATGGGTGATGACATCTTCTGCGCCAGCGTCTAGCGCGATTTCCATGAGTTGATCTTCATTGGTGCCTGGGGCAAACAACATTTGACCGCAGTGTTTGAACATGAAAGCAACAGAACCCTCAGCGCCCATATTGCCACCATTTTTTGCAAATGCATGACGTACTTCAGCAACAGTGCGGGTGCGGTTATCCGTTAAGCAATCAACAATGATGGCGGCGCCATTAAGACCATAACCTTCGTAACGAATTTCTTCGTAGTTCACGCCCTCCAAAGAACCTGTGCCGCGCTGAATTGCCCGCTGCACATTGTCATTGGGCATATTGGCATCTTTAGCCTTATCGATCGCAAGGCGCAAACGGGGGTTTGTGGCTATATCGCCGCCGCCCAATTTAGCTGCAACCGTGATTTCTTTAATGAGTTTGGTCCAAATCTTGCCGCGCTTTTCGTCTTGACGTCCTTTGCGGTGCTGAATGTTGGCCCATTTCGAATGGCCGGCCATACGGGTAAGTCCTTTTGAGTAATGTGGCTTGAAGACCTTATTTTAAGGTCTTCTGAGCTTAAGAATGGGAGTCCTACAACTTTTTTGTTACACTCTCACCTCTTAGTAAGCTTCAATGCAGTATTTCCACTGCAAACACCTGCCCCGGTGATGGAATTGGTAGACGTGCCGGACTCAAAATCCGGTGCCGCAAGGCGTGGCGGTTCAAGTCCGCCCCGGGGCACCACCTCCCCCTTTGTTTTTT
>JBEGUE010000005.1:0-4695 GCA_041179045.1 Pseudomonadota bacterium | reverse complement strand
AATTAAAGAAAATCATATTGCTGCTGCAGGTGGTGTTGCTGCCGCCATTAAAGCTGCGCAGGCACTCAATTCTGGGGTGGATATTCAGGTAGAAGTAGAAAACTTTACTGAATTAAAAGAGGCTTTGGATGCTGGAGCAAAGAGCATCTTGATTGATAACTTCACCACTGACCAGATGAAAGAGGCTGTTGCCTTTACCAACGGACATGCTTTATTGGAAGCATCTGGTGGCATCGATTTAGACCAGATGCGTGCGATAGCCGCTACTGGTGTTGATCGCATATCCCTTGGGAAGCTGACTAAGGATATTAAAGCAGTGGATTTCTCGATGAGAATTTTGTAGCTAATTAGCCCATCCATATCAGCCTACTGCTGACATCCATATAAGACCCTGCCGATATTTTGCAGGGTTTTTCTTTTCTAGACTGATCCCATACATTTATTGGGCTTTCAGTTTTGAAGTCACCAATTTATGTATTGACATTAATTATTTTTGTATATACATTAATAGGGTGACTTAGTGCTGGAATTTGACGACGCAAAGCGAGAAATCACTTTATTCACACGAGGTCTTGATATGGCTAGAGCGAATGAACGTGAAATTAAAAAATATGCAGAAAGAGTGGGTTGACCCAGATGATGCACCAGAGGCGGATGAACAATGGTTTAAGGATGCGCACGTCTATGTTGGCGATACTCTTATCAAAAGAGGTGTTGGTAGACCGCCCATTAAAAATACTAAAGAGATGCTCAGTCTCAGAATGGACTTTGATGTACTAGAGAAGCTGCGAGCAAGCGGTAAAGGCTGGCAAACTCGCCTCAACAAATATATTAAAGATGCTGTATTGAAAGGTGATCTTTAATTTGTTTAGGTCTCAGGATTTTCTGAAGTACCTTCGGCCTGAGGAGTCAGGATGGTCGGATAAGAAACGGCCCAAGTCCCCGGGTAATCGCGGCTGTAATGCAATCCCCTACTTTCTCTTCGCATCAGGGCTGATCTCACAATCAGTTCCGCACATTCCAACAGATTGCGCAGCTCAATGAGGTCACGCGTGACTTTAAAGTTAGCGTAATACTCTTGTACTTCGTATCTGAGGAGTTTGATGCGGTGTAGTGCACGCTCTAGCCTTCGATTGGTTCTCACAATACCGACGTAATTCCACATCAATGAACGAAGCTCATCCCAGTTATGGGCAATCACCACCTGCTCATCGGCATCTTCAACCTGACTCTCATCCCACAGCGGCAATGTTGGCATTGCTGGTGTTTTTAATGTGGAGATATCTGCAGCAGCAGCCTTACCAATCACGATGCACTCCAATAATGAATTACTAGCCAAGCGATTGGCACCATGCAATCCGGTATAAGTAGCTTCGCCTACTGCATACAGGCCAGGTAAATCAGTACGCCCCTTGAGGTCAGTCACTACGCCGCCACAGGTGTAGTGTGCTGCTGGCACTACAGGAATAGGCTCTTTAGTGATATCCAGACCTAGACTCATACAGCGCGCATAGATCATTGGGAAATGCTCTTGAATAAAGGCTTCACCTAAGTGGGTGGCATCCAGATGCACGTAATCCAAACCATGCTTCTTCATCTCAAAGTCGATTGCTCGGGCAACAATGTCGCGCGGCGCTAACTCATTGCGCTCATCATGCTCGGGCATAAAGCGAGTGCCATTAGGGAGCTTGAGCAAACCACCCTCACCACGCATTGCCTCAGTAATTAAAAAGGTTCTATCGCTAGGTTGATACAAACATGTTGGATGGAACTGAATAAACTCCATATTACCGACACGGCAACCTGCACGCCAGGCCATAGCGATACCGTCGCCTGTAGCGGTGTCAGGGTTACTGGTATATTTGTATACTTTGCCAACACCGCCGGTAGCCAACACTACTGACTTAGCTTCAATCGTCTCTACGCGATTGTTATTAATGTCCAGAGCATATACTCCATAACAACGATTCGGCTTAGTACGTTGAGTCTTGGCATCTAAGTGGCGATTGGTAATCAGATCTAAAGCAATCCAGTGCTCTAGCAGTTGAATATTTTTATGGGCTCGTGCTTTATCTAATAACACCTCATGAATAGCCTTGCCGGTAGCATCCGCAACGTGCGCAATACGGCGTTGACTATGGCCTCCTTCGCGCGTGAGATGCAACCCCATGGGACCAGTCTCATCGGCGGTAAACGGAACGCCCTGCTCAACTAGCCAACGAATAGCTTCAGCACTTTCTTCTGCGATATATCGTGCAGTAGATTCCACAACAAGACCAGCGCCAGCATCCAAGGTATCAGCTACATGAGAGTCAACGCTGTCATGCACTTGATCGACAACGCCAACAATACCGCCCTGCGCCCAAGCAGTTGCAGCCTCACCCAGACCGCGTTTGGCCATGACAATGACTGGCTGCGTCTCTGCCATATGCAAAGCTACGGTCAGACCTGCTAATCCTGCCCCAATAATCAGGACAGGTAATTCTGCTTTGGTATCGGATGGTGGGGTTTGGGGTTTTGAACTAGCCATAGAAAGTCAATTCTAAAGGGCAATGGAATCTTGTGTTGACTATCTCTTGATGTCTCGATAGAAATTTTCATGCGATCCGATCGCCTCTAGATATATCAACCTCAAGCCGTCATCAAGCGAGTAGCCAAGTAAATAGAGTTGGCCATTACTTTTGAACTCGTACACCAATAATGCAGCTAAATCACCCTTCTTTTTTTCGCCAATTGAAGGTTCATTTGAAATCATTCCTACAGCTTCATCTACATCCTTGGCGATATTGTCATTTAGCTTTTTGTATTGTCTGGCGAATCGGCGCGTTTGAATAACTGAATGCGCCATCAAACCTTCTTAGAGCGAGGGATGAATGGGGTAGCATCTGCCCTCGGCTCAGATAGCGATGCTAAAGAGGCGGTAATAAATGAAATTGGGAGGTCAGGATTATCAATTGCAGCTCTACCTACCGTAGCCCAAAACTCAAGCTGGCCAGCAATAGTCCGATGCTCAGACTTAGCCTCAGACTTTGCTGCTTCATATAGATTTTCGTCAATTCTGACTGGCATGCCCATCAAAAATCCCCCGTTCACACTATGTTACTACAAAAGTAGTAACATAGAAAGCATGGTCATTTCATAAGAAAAAACCGCCCAAAGGCGGCCTTTTCTCAACTGAAATCATGCTCAGTGGGTCGATTCAGCCTTCTGTCGCTTCGGATCATTAGTTCCATAACCCATCACTGCAGCAGCCTGACCACCTTTAGCGAGTTTGACGGCGCAGTACTTAAATTCCGGAATCTTGCCAAAAGGATCTAAGGCAGAGTTAGTAATTAAGTTGGCTGCAGCTTCATAGTATGCAAACGGAATAAAGATCACGCCGCGCGGAGTGCCATCATCTCGACGGACGTGGATAGCCACTTCGCCACGACGAGATTGAACAGTAATGACATCGCCAGCAGATACACCTAACTGGGTCATATCTTCACCATGCATGGACACAGTAGCCATTGGCTCAATCGCATCCAAAATAGTTGCGCGGCGCGTCATACTGCCGGTATGCCAATGCTCTAGCTGACGTCCCGTAATCAGCACAAATGGATACTCCGCGTCTGGGCGCTCATTTGCAGGAATGATATCGGCCGGTACTAACTTCACCCTACCATCTTTAGTATCAAACTTGTCATCAAACACAATCGGGCGACCTGGATCTTCAGCGGATAAGCAGGGGTAAGTCACACTAGATTCTTTTACTAGGCGATCCCAAGTAATACCGTTGATGGCTGCATGCATTGCTTGACGCATCTCGTCATATACCGCTGCAACACCATCATCAGCACCTTGATAGTTCCAGTTCAGGCCCATGCGCTTCGCAATTTGCTGAATGATCCACAGATCAGGCTTAGCATCTCCCGGAGGGTTAATTGCTTTCTTGCCCATCTGCACCATACGGTCAGTATTACTTGCAGTACCGACCTTCTCTGGCCATGCGCTTGCTGGCAATACTACGTCTGCCAAGAGTGCGGTCTCAGTCATGAAGATATCTTGTACGACCAATAAATCTAAGGCGGCTAAAGCATGACGTGCATGGTTCAAATCAGGATCGCTCATCGCAGGGTTCTCGCCCTCGACATACATACCGCGAATCTTATCTGGGTCACTATCCGGCGCAGTGATCTTATGCATGATCTCTACAACGGTATAGCCAGGCTTCTTATCTAATGGTGTATCCCAGAACTTCTCAAACCAGGCATGCGCTTCTGGATTGTCAACGCGTTGGTAGTTCGGGAACATCATCGGGATTAATCCCGCATCACTAGCACCCTGTACGTTATTTTGCCCACGCAATGGATGCAGGCCAGATCCAGGCTTACCAATTTGGCCAGTAATACTCACCAAAGCAATTAAGCAGCGGGCGTTGTCAGTACCGTGAACGTGCTGGCTAACACCCATACCCCACAAGATCATGGCAGATTTTGTCGTAGCAAATTCTCTAGCTACTTCACGCAATGTCTCTGCTGGAATACCGCAGATTGGTGCCATTGCTTCAGGGCTATAGCCCTTAATATTTTCTTTGAGGGCTTCAAAGTTATTAGAGCGGTTCTCAATAAAGTCTTTATCAACCAGACCCTCTTCAATGACCGTATAAATCATGGCATTGAGCATAGCAACGTCAGTATCTGGCTTGAACTGCAT
>JBEGUE010000004.1:0-14161 GCA_041179045.1 Pseudomonadota bacterium | reverse complement strand
CTAGCTGTCCTCGCAGCCCTTTTGCAGTTTGGACCTGGTGGTGCCATTATTGGTGTCCTCGTGCTGTACGGATTAGGTCAATTCATTGAAGGCTTCTTTCTCACACCACGCTTAGTAGGTGAGCGAATTGGCTTGCACCCCGTTGCCGTGCTCTTTGCCTTATTGTTATTTGGCAAGTTGTTTGGCTTCTTTGGTGTCCTACTCGCATTACCCATCAGCGCAGTAGGTTTAGTTCTTTTGCAATACGGTTGGGCACGCTATACCCAAAGCCCGTGGTACCAAAAGTAAATTGCTGCAGCGATGAATAAGCCCTCACTACCAAGACAGTTTGCACTCGACATCGGTCACACACCCAAACCCAGCTTAAGTAATTTTTTAGCCGGTGAAAATCTAGCGCTGCACTCTAGTTTGTTAGCTATAGCCAAATCCTGGGAAATGAGCACCCCAAGATTAGCGAATGAGAACCCCCTTAATCAACGTTGGATCTATTGGTGGGGCCCAGAAGGCTCTGGTCGCACCCATTTACTCAGTGCAATCGGTAATGCCGCCCAGCAATTAGGCTTAAAGTGCATCCGATTGACTCCCAATGAGCCCATTTCCTGGGTAAATCTGGAGGAAAGCCTGCCTGCCCTCAGTTCCAGCGTGACACCTTCAGTCATTACCGTTGATGACGTGGATCGACTTGATGAACGTCTGGTAGCCTCCTTATTTCGTATTCTGAATGCCATTCAAGCTAGCGAAGCGATTCATATTTTCATGGCAGGTAGTGCCGCCCCTAGTGCACTAAAGCTCCGAGAAGACCTGCGCACCCGCCTGGGATGGGGTTTGATCTTTCAAACTCATGTTTTGGGTGATGATGAGAAAATAGAAGCCTTACAACAAGCAGCGCAAGCGCGCGGCTTGGTTTTATCGTCAGATGTATTACCTTGGTTGTTAAATCGCTTTTATCGGGATATGCCCAGTCTAATGGCCTTGATTGATGCTTTGGATGCTTACTCACTAGAAACAAAACGCGCTGTCACCTTGCCCCTCGTTAGAGAGCTCTTGCAGCCTAAATAAATATTAATGACTCAATTAGCACTGTTCGACTTAGATCACACTCTTCTCCCCTGCGATAGCGATTACGAATGGGGTCAGTTCTTGGCACGCATTGGTGTAGTCGATAGCAAATACTATGCACAGCAGAATGAACGCTTTTATCAAGACTACAAAGATGGGAAGCTGAATATCCAAGAGTTCTTACGCTTTGCGTTAAAGCCACTCTCCGAGCATTCCCGCGCACAGCTTAAAGAATGGCATGATGCCTTCATGCAAGAGGTCATTACTGGCCAGCTCCGTCAACAGGCAGTTGATCTTGTGAAGCGCCACCAAGATGCCGGCGATCTTTGTTGTGTTGTGACTGCAACCAATAGTTTCGTTACTCGCCCCATAGTAGAGAGTTTTGGCATTGAGCATCTGGTAGCTACCGAACCTGCCACTGTGGGTGATCAGCCATTTGCCGATTTCACGGGTGAAGTCAAAGGGATTCCGAGTTTCCGGGAAGGCAAAATTCAACGAGTACATGATTGGCTTGCTACTCAAAAGCTTGCATTTGATGAACTGCCACAAAGCTATTTTTATTCAGATTCGATGAACGATTTACCTCTCCTGGAGAAAGTGAGCAATCCTGTTGCTACTAATCCAGATGCTCGCCTACGTGATGAAGCCTTAAAACGTCACTGGCCCATACTTGAACTGTTTGCATGATTACCAAATTTATTAAACGTATTTTGCGTCGTGATCCGATGATCCGACATACTGCAGCCCATAGCTCTGGTGCACCGAAACGAGTACCTAAAAAAACTCACCGCATTGATCCAGATTTACTTTCTAAAAATGCTGTGAAAGTAACTCAGACATTACAGCAGGCTGGCTATGATGCATTTATTGTGGGCGGCGCCGTACGAGACTTAGCCTTAGGTATTGGCCCCAAGGACTTCGATGTGGCAACCAATGCCACTCCAGAGCAAGTACAAAAACTATTTCGCAAAGCACGTCTCATTGGTCGTCGCTTTCAGATCGTACATGTCACTTTCTTCGGCAAAGGCCAACCTGAAATTATTGAGGTATCTACCTTTAGAGCGCTACTAGAGAACGCTGGCGAGCATGTGGCAGAAAATGGCCGCATCTTGCGTGACAACGTCTGGGGCAGTCAGCATGAAGATGCTGCACGCAGAGATTTCAGCATCAATGCGATGTACTACGACCCCGCTACTGAAACCGTACTCGACTATCACGGCGGTATGGCTGACATGCAGAAGAAAACCTTACGCATGATTGGTGATCCCGCTAAACGCTATCGTGAAGATCCGATTCGGATGCTGCGCGCCATTCGCTTTGCAGCCAAAACAGGTTTTACTTTAGATGCAGCAACGCGCGCGCCCATCGCCAAACTGGGCAAGCTCATTCATGATGTTCCATCCGCTCGCCTCTTTGATGAAATCCTCAAGCTACTCATGTCTGGTTACTCATGGGCTGCGATTCAAGGCCTCAAGGATGCAGGACTCCATCATGGCCTCCTGCCTTTACTGGATCACATCTTAGATCAGAGTGCAGACTCTAAAGAAGCAAATGATTTTGTTCGTATTGCCCTTGCCAATACCGATCAACGCATCCAATCGGGCAAAAGTGTTTCGGCTGGGTTCCTGTTTGCGACTTTGCTCTGGCCAGATCTACTCAATAATTGGAAAAAGAATATTGCCAAAGGGGTTTCTAATATTCCCGCGCTACATGATGCAATGGATGAGACTATTGCCAGCCAAAGTAGTGGCATGGTAATTCAGCGTCGTTTTGAGAGCGATATGCGAGAAATCTGGTCAATGCAGCCCCGCTTTGAAAAGCGTGTTGGGCGTTACCCTTATCGCCTCATTGAATCCCCACGTTTTAGAGCGGGTTATGACTTTATGCTCCTGCGCTGCGCCACAGGCGAAAAAAACCCAGCACTTGGCGAATGGTGGACTAGCTTTATTGCAACCGACCCAACTGAGCAAGAAGCCCTGATGGCGAGCGTCAAAAACGAGACTGGTAATAGCGCCTCTCCCACCAAAAGACGTCGCCGCAGAAAGGCCAAGGTGGCTGCGCCCACTGAAAGTGCAGCAGACTAAGCAGACTTGAGAAAATTTCAGTAAAGTGGTTGTAGTAGTTTTTCTGCACCCTTCTCTCGTTTGGAATGAGCATGGCTCGAGCTTTTATTGGATTTGGTGGAAATATCGGCGATACACGTCAGCTCATTACTGACGCGATTGTGTGCCTCGCGCAGCGTTGCGAGCTCCAAATACTAGCCAAAAGCTGCTTTTATCAAAGCGCGCCCTTCGAAGCCACCGGCGGAGACTACATCAACGCAGTCATTGAAATTGAAACGCAACTAAGCCCTTATGGCTTATTGCACGTTTGCCAGGCAGTCGAACAAGAATTTGGGCGAGAGCGTCCCTACGCTAACGCACCACGGACGATTGACCTCGATATTCTGTCCTTTGAGGGCGTGTCTCAAACAGATACGCAACTCACAATTCCTCATCCCAGAATCATTGAGCGCTCATTTGTTCTGCTCCCCTTATTAGAAATTGCCCCGGATTTCTTTTTGCCCAACTGGGGCGAGCTTAAGGCCTACTTACCTAACGTTGCCGATCAACGCATCGAAAAACTCTCTTGTCGCAACTGTAATTGCGGTGAAAAACAGGTTTACAGCCCATCAGCGCATTAATTCATTAAACTCACGCCATGGGTTACTTACAAGGCGAAAAGCCAATTACGATTTCTAAACTCCTCGCCATGCGTGCTGAGGGTGAAAAAATTACTATGCTGACGGCATATGATTCAACTATGTCGGCTTTGTTAAATCGCAGCGGGGTAGAAACCATACTGATTGGAGACTCCCTGGGTAATGTGATTCAAGGTCACTCCAGCACCACACCAGTCACCGTTGAGCAAGTGGCCTATCACACCACATGTGTCGCCCGTGCCAATACCCATGCATTCATCATTGCTGACCTACCTTTTGCAAGCTATGGTGACCCCGTTCAAGCCTTAGACTCAGCAGCAGAACTGATGCGTGCTGGCGCTGATATGGTTAAGCTTGAAGGTGGTGATTGGCAGACCGACATCATTCAGTATTTAGTAGAACGTAGTGTTCCGGTTTGTGCACACTTGGGTTTATTACCTCAGTCCGTTCACATCCTGGGTGGTTATAAAGTTCAAGGTAAATCGAAAGATGCTGCAAGCCTCATGCTTGAACAAGCTATTGCTTGCGAGCAAGCTGGCGCACAAATGATTGTGCTTGAAGCCATCCCATCTTCATTAGGCAAACTCATTACTGAATCGCTCTCCATTCCCACGATTGGAATTGGTGCAGGCGCGAATTGCTCAGGTCAAGTATTAGTGTTGCAAGATATGCTGGGCATCAGCCCCGGCAAGCCACCCAAGTTTGTTAAAAACTTTATGGATGGCCACGCCTCAATTGAGGCGGCAGTCAAAGCCTATGTTCGAGAAGTGAAATCTGGGAAATTTCCTGGACCCGAACACGGCTTTGCTGGATAAGCTCAAACTACTAGTTAACTAAAAAAACTTTTTACGCCGTCGAACCAACCTTTTTGATGCGGGTTATGTTTGTCGCCACCCGATTTCAGGCTATCGTCAAAGCTCTTCAGTAATTTTCTCTGTTCATCAGTTAACTTGACTGGAGTCTCGATCGCAACGTGAACGAAGAGATCACCTACGACAGTAGAGCGCAAACCTTTAATGCCCTTATTGCGCAAACGGAACGTTTTTCCGGTTTGCGTACCCTCAGGAATCGGGAACTCAACACGTCCTGAAAGCGTTGGGACTTCAATATCCCCACCAATCGTTGCGGTTGCGAATGAGATCGGCATTTGGACATGCAAATCACTGCCATCACGCTCAAATACCTTATGGGGTTTAACTCTTACCTCTACATAAAGATCACCAGATGGTCCGCCATTGACGCCTGGCTCGCCGTTCCCAACTGAGCGCACGCGCATACCATCATCAATACCCGCAGGGATTTTGATTTCGAGTGTTTTTTGTTCTTTATGTTTACCGCTGCCATGGCAAGTCTTGCACGGCTTCGGGATGTACTCACCAGTACCACGACACTTAGGGCACGTTTGCTGCATTGAGAAGAAGCCTTGCTGAACTCGGACTTGGCCATGACCGGCGCAAGTAGTACATCTCTCGGCTTTGCTACCAGGTTCAGCGCCAGTCCCATGGCACGGCTTGCAGTTACTCCAGCTTGGTACCCGAATTTGGGTTGTATAACCCTCTGCAGCTTGCTCGAGAGTGATCTCCATGTTGTAACGTAAATCAGCGCCTTTATATACCTGTGGTCCTGACTGACGACCGCCACCCTGCCCAAAGATATCGCCAAAGATATCGCCGAAAGCATCAGCAAAACCGCCGCCGCCAAAGCCGCCGCCGCCAAAACCTCCGGATTGATCTAGGCCAGCATGACCATACTGATCATACGTAGCACGCTTATTCGGATCCGTTAAAGTTTCGTAAGCCTCTTTAACTTCTTTAAATTGCGCTTCTGCTGTTTTGCTATCCGGATTGCGATCAGGATGATGCTTCATCGCCATTTTTCGATAAGCTTTTTTTAACTCCTCATCGCTAGCGCCTCTGGCAACTCCAAGGACCTCGTAATAATCGCGTTTACTTGTAGACACAAAATTCCTCTCAACAACCTGAATGACACAAGTCGGCACGTGGCCGACTTGTTATTTAAGTACCTCTAAACTACGTTAAATGACTTTCAATCTCCGAGATTACTTCTTGTCATTCACTTCTTTGAAATCCGCATCCACTACGTCAGCATCAGGAGCTGCACCTGGTGCACCACCAGGAGCTGCGCCGGGAGCGCCGCCAGCCTTAGCTTGTTCTGCAGCCATGGCTTTTTCGCCCAGCTTCTGACTTGCCTTACCCAAAGCCTCGGTCTTGACCTCAATAGCAGCTTTATCACTACCCTTGATGGCTTCGTCCAATTCTTTCAGGGCAGCTTCGATTGCTTCTTTCTCAGAGGCCTCCAAAGCAGAACCGTGCTCTTCCAAAGCTTTCTTAGTGGAGTGGGCCAAAGCATCAGCAGTGTTGCGCGCTGTTACTAATTCCAATGCTTTTTTATCTTCATCAGCATTTGCTTCAGCATCTTTCACCATGCGTAAAATTTCTTCTTCAGTCAAACCTGACTTTGCCTTAATGGTGATCTTGTTCTCTTTGCCAGTTGTTTTGTCTTTTGCGGTTACATGCAAAATACCGTTGGCATCAATATCAAAAGTCACCTCAATTTGTGGCATGCCGCGTTGTGCTGGGGCAATACCTTCCAAATTGAACTCACCGAGCAATTTGTTAGCAGCAGCCATCTCACGCTCACCCTGGAAGCACTTAATGGTTACCGCAGGCTGATTGTCTTCCGCTGTGGAGTAAACCTGTGAATGCTTGGTCGGAATAGTCGTGTTCTTTGGAATCATCTTGGTCATCACGCCGCCCAAGGTTTCGATACCCAAAGACAATGGCGTTACGTCCAGGAGCAATACGTCTTTACGATCGCCAGACAATACAGATCCCTGAATCGCGGCACCAACTGCAACTGCCTCATCTGGGTTCACATCTTTGCGCGGCTCTTTGCCAAAAATTTCTTTTACCTTGTCCTGAACAGCAGGCATACGGGTTTGACCGCCGACCAAAATCACATCATCGATTTCAGCAGGGTTTACACCGGCATCTTTAATTGCAGTTAAGCAAGGACCAGCTGTACGGTTAATCAATTCCTCCACTAATGACTCTAACTTAGCGCGAGTCAGTTTCAAGTTCAAGTGCTTAGGGCCGCCTGCATCAGCAGTTACGTATGGCAAATTGATTTCAGTTTGTTGTGCAGATGACAATTCAATCTTGGCCTTCTCAGCAGCATCTTTCAAACGCTGTAATGCCAATACATCTTTGCTCAAATCGACGCCTTGCTCTTTCTTGAACTCAGCAATGATCCAGTCAATGATGCGCTGGTCAAAATCTTCACCGCCCAAGAAGGTATCACCGTTAGTAGAGAGCACTTCGAACTGCTTCTCGCCATCCACGTTAGCAATCTCAATAATGGATACGTCGAATGTACCGCCACCCAAGTCGTACACGGCGATCTTACGATCAACCTTATCTTGCTTATCCAAACCGAAAGCTAATGCCGCAGCTGTTGGCTCATTGATGATGCGCTTCACATCCAAACCAGCGATACGACCGGCATCTTTAGTGGCTTGACGTTGGCTATCGTTGAAGTAAGCTGGAACAGTAATTACTGCCTCAGTCACTTCTTCGCCGAGGTAATCTTCGGCAGTCTTTTTCATTTTGCGCAGAATTTCTGCTGACACTTGTTGTGGCGCCATTTTTTTATCGCGCGCTTCAACCCAAGCATCACCGTTGTCCGCTTGCACAATTTTGTAAGGCATCAAACCGATATCTTTTTGTACTTCTGCATCCGTAAATTTACGACCCATCAGACGCTTCACTGCATAGATCGTATTTTTAGGATTGGTAACTGATTGGCGTTTTGCAGGCGCGCCAACCAATACTTCGCCATCCTCAACATAAGCGATGATGGAAGGAGTTGTACGACCGCCTTCTGCGTTCTCGACAACTTTAGGTGCGTTGTTTTCAACAACCGAAACGCACGAGTTCGTGGTTCCTAAGTCAATTCCGATAATCTTTCCCATAATGGCTCCAAAAAATTAAGTTACGTGTAATTTCGTCAAACTGCGAATAATTCGATAAGGAATAAATGGGGTCGAAGAAGAGAAATTCAAGGGTTAAAAAGCAAAAAAGGCAGATTTCTGCCTTTTTTATCTTTTTTGACCCAGAAAACCCCATTTAGGGGCTTTTTTAGGGACTTTTAATACCTTATTTAGGCGCGCTCACAGTCACCAAGGCTGGTCGCAAAATGCGGTCAGCAATGGAATAACCCCTTTGCAAGACTGAAACCACGGTATTGGCCTCTTGGTCCGAAGGAACTGAAGCGATGGCTTGGTGGTGGTGAGGATCGAACTTGTCACCTACAGCAGGATTAATCTCAGTCAAACGACCTTTTTCAAAGGCGGATAGCAGCTGTTTTAGGGTGATCTCCAGACCTTCCTTGAAGGCCTTCGCATCCACGGTCTCTGCATTCAGAGCTGCGTACAGACTATCGGTTACCGGCACAAGGTGCTCAGCAAAACTCTCAATCGCAAACTTATGCGCCTTGGAGATATCTTCGACAGCACGGCGGCGAATGTTTTCACCCTCGGCCTTAGCGCGGAGGTAGTTGTCCTGCATCTCAGTGAGCTTTTGATTTAACTCGGCAATTTCTTGCTCCGGAGTCTTTACTTCAGCATCTGCAGGAGCTGACTGTGCACCAGCTTCAGCCTGAGGATCAGCAGCAGTATTTTCTTGCTCAGGAGATGGATTTTGATTTTCTTGGGTCATAGGTGCAAATTCACTTTTCTATCGGGATGGCTACTTCTGAACAATATGGGGCTGATTTAGATAATTTCAAGTGCGCCCAGCTTTAGGCAATCTTCGCCTTAGCCAACTCAGCCAAACGGTCGCGCTCCTGCAATACCGCATCGGACTCGACACCTAAACTCCAACCAGATAGATGCTGCTGGGCAATGTCGTACATTGCATCAATCCACTTTGGATTGCTATTTAAGCAAGGGATGTAGCGGTAGTCTTTGCCGCCATGCTCCAAAAAGATCTCACGTGCTTCCATCGCAATCTCTTCTAGGGTTTCTAAGCAGTCGGCCGGGAATCCTGGGCAAAAAATATCGACTCGCTTACAACCTGCTTTACCCAACTCTTCAATCATCGGGGCCGTGTAAGGCTTGAGCCACTCCGCCTTACCAAAGCGAGATTGAAAAGTAACTAAGTATTGTCCAGGTTCTAGGCCCAATGACTCGCCAAGCAAGCGGCCGGTTTTCAAACACTCACAGTGGTAGGGATCGCCCTTCATTAAATTACGCTTGGGTAAACCGTGGAAAGACATTACAAAGCGATCACCAGCAGCAAAATCTGGGCGGCCATCTTTATCCCATGCGCCAAGCACTTGATCACGTAATGCTGAAATATAGGCAGGGTTATCGTGGTAGTACTTCACTAAACGCAACTCGGGTTGATTGCGCCAAGTCCCGAGCACGCGAAACACTTCATCAAAACTCGATGCAGTAGTAGTTGCCGAATATTGCGGATACAGTGGCAGCAACAATAGGCGCTCCATACCCTGTGCTTGCAGGGCTTCCAGGGCTTGCTGAGTTGAAGGTTCGCCATAGCGCATAGCTAAATCCACCAAAACAACTTCATCGTGGCTCGCGAATTTCTCACCCAACTCTTTTGCCTGAAGGCGGGAATAGTGCATCAAAGGTGAGCCTAACTTTGGCAACCAAATAGAAGCATATTTTTTTGCAGACGCACCACTACGAATCGGCAAAATAATACCGTTCAAAATGCACCACCAAATAATGCGAGGAATTTCTACAACGCGTGGATCAGATAGAAATTCTTTGAGGTAGGCTCTGACTGCCTTAGCCGTTGGAGCAGAAGGAGTGCCTAAATTAAGCAATAACACTGCTGTCTTAGAGGGGCGTAAGTGGGGATTTTGATTCAAGGAAGATCCGTCTTTATTAAAGAGAGCTAAAAAATATACTGATTACTAAGAGCTAATTTGCGCACTTAATGCACCCGATAACAACTTTGATGTGATGTCGACAATCGGAATCACCCGATCGTATGCCATACGCGTGGGGCCAATCACGCCCAGGGTACCAACAATTTGACCATCCACACTATACGGCGCACTGATGACGGCCAAATCTTCATAAGGCAGCAAGTCACTTTCGCCGCCAATAAAGATTTGAATACCATCGGCATGACTAGAGACGTCCAACAGCTGCATGAGAACAGACTTCTGCTCGAGCATATCGAACATCTTGCGCAGCTTATCCAAATTCGTACTTAGATCGCCAACATTGAGCAAGCGCCGCTCACCAGATAACAGCATATCACCCTGACCCATGCCGTAGTCACTAACGCCACTGTGTAATGCTAGCGCCATCAGCCCCGAGATATCACTTCGCAGATTGTCCAAATCCGAAACAAGGTGCGCACGCACCTCTGCAAAACTCTTACCTGCAAATTGAGCATTAATATAATTTCCAGCCTCTACTAGCTGACTTGGGGTGTAGTCCTGCGAGGTAGGGAGGATACGGTTTTGAACATCGCCCTCAGGTGTAACCATGATGAGCAAAATTTTGCCCTCACCAAGCCTTAAGAATTCAATATGCTTGAAGACCTGAGCCCGTTTAGGCGTCATCACCACCCCGGCAAAGTGAGTCAAATTAGACAGAATTTGTGCGGCGGAGTTCAGCACCCTTTGCGGAGAGTCTGGCAAAAGTCCTTTTTCCATCTCACGGGTAGCAATTTCTTCTAGGGGGCGAACGGTCACCATCGTATCCACAAAGAGGCGATAGCCTCTTGGGGTTGGGATACGACCAGCCGAGGTGTGGGGGCTGGTAACCAAGCCCATTTCCTCTAAATCCGCCATGACATTGCGAATCGTGGCCGCAGAAAGATCCAATCCCGAGAATCGAGATAGAGTGCGTGAGCCAATAGGCTGCCCCTCTTCGATATAACGCTCGATGAGGGTTTTCAGTAAGGCGCGGGAACGATCATCCATGGTGGAAGGGATTTTATGCGTATGGTTTAATCGTTATATGTTAAGCCCATCCCCAAATTCCAGCAAAAAGGCCTTTAGCCGGGTTGCGCTCGTCGGCAAATATCAGGCTGACGGCATGCAAGAACGCCTTAAGGACCTGGCGGTGCTACTTGGCCAGCAAGGCTGCGAGGTCTATATTGAAAGTGCTACGGCAAGCCATTTAAGTCTAACTGCCTATCCAATCAAAAAAGTAGAGGAATTTGCAGGAGCCATTGATTTAGCGATAGTTTTAGGCGGTGACGGGACAATGCTGGGGATTGGGCGCCAACTGGCCGGCAGTAATGTCCCCCTCGTTGGCATCAATATGGGCCGCTTGGGCTATATGACTGACATCCCCATTCAGAACGTTCAAACGGTTTTGCCGCAAATTATTGCTGGTGACTACGAAGCCGATACCAGAACGCTACTGGATGCGGTGGTGATACGTGATGGTAAAAAAATCAATCAAGCCCTCGCCCTCAATGATGTAGTGGTCAATCGATCCGGAATTTCAGGAATGGTGGAGCTTGCAGTGCGCGTCAACGGTTCATTTATGTATAACCAGCGATCTGATGGCTTAATTGTGTCTACCCCTACTGGCTCAACAGCTTACGCCCTTTCAGCTGGCGGACCAATCCTGCATCCACGGGTTGCCGGAATTCTATTGGCACCAATTGCACCGCACTCTTTATCCAATCGCCCTATTGTCTTACCGCAAGATATTGTGGTGAGCATCGAGGTAGTTGATGGCAGAGAGGTGATTGTGAACTTTGACATGCAATCACAAACCCATTTGCAATCAGGCGACATCATTGAAGTAAGTCAATCTCAAAAAACCATCACCCTACTTCACCCTCGCAGCCATAGTGACTACAAAACCTTGCGCGAGAAATTACATTGGAATGAGTACCCATCGACATTCTGATGTCGAATTTTTTGGTACGCTAAAGTATGCTTCAAACACTATCGCTTCGCGACTTTGTCATTGTTGACCAGCTGGAGCTAGACTTTTCCTCTGGGTTTACAGTCTTGACCGGTGAAACCGGTGCGGGCAAGTCCATCCTCTTAGATGCTCTCAGCTTAGTATTGGGCGAACGTGCAGATAGCAGTCAAATTCGTGAAGGCTGCAGCCGCGCAGAAATAAGCGCCCTCTTTCGGATTGATGCACAGCAAATTGCACACTTCAATCAATGGCTAGATGAGCAAGGTTTTCCACTTGAAGATGATGGGCAAAGTCTACTCCTGAAAAGAACTGTAGAGGCCAATGGTCGCAGCCGCGCCTTCATTAATGGCAGCGTAGCAACCTTGGCGCAACTTCGAGAAGCAGGCGATCAATTGGTAGACATTCATGGTCAACATGCTCATCAACTTTTACTCAAAGGTGGTGCGCAACGAGAGCTGCTGGATCGCCATGCCAATCATCTAGATCTTGTTGCAGAGATCTCTCAATTATTCAAGACCTTGAGTGACTCGCGTCGCAAACTAGAGCAAGCCGAAAATGCTGGACAAGATATTGAACGTGAGCGCGAGCGTTTGGAATGGCAATTAGAAGAGCTCACTGAACTCTCTCCACAGGAAGGCGAATGGGCGGGTATTCAGAGTGAGCATGCACGCCTAGCCAATGGCGCAAAAATTATGAGCGGCTGCCAAGAGGCGATTGATGCTCTGAGCGATGCGGATAACTCTGTCGAATCCACCCTCTCTAAGGCGAGCGCCAATATAAGCGCTCTCGCAGAACATGACTCTGCACTCAGTGACATCAGTCAAGCCTTAGAGTCGGCTCAAATTCAGATAGATGAGGCGGTGCATGGCCTGAATCGTTATTTACAAAAACTCGATTTAGATCCTGCACGCCTTAGCGAGGTAGAGGAGCGCATGCAAGCACTTCATGGTGCAGCCAGAAAATACCGCACCGAAGCAGATGACTTACCAAAACTTCTTTTAGACACCACCGAGCGCTTAGAGGCATTAACCGCCTCTCAAAATATAGAAGCTTTACGTGAGAGAGTGAAACAAGAAGAACTTGCCTATCTCAAGCAGGCAAAGCAACTTTCACAAAAACGTAACAAGGCTGCGCTAGATTTAGGTAAGCAAGTTACCACTGCAATGCAGGATCTATCGATGGCAGGCGGACAATTGGAGATTGCCTTGCAACCTTTGGCCGAAGGTGGCGCTCATGGTCTTGAGCAGATTGAGTTTCTAGTTGCCGGTCACGCTGGAAGCACTCCGCGCTCATTAGCTAAAGTCGCTTCCGGCGGTGAGTTAGCGCGCATTAGCTTAGCCATTAGCGTCATCACTAGCAAGGCATCATTTACACCCACACTCATATTTGATGAAGTCGATGCCGGTATTGGTGGTGCTGTTGCGGAGACCGTTGGTAAGTTATTACGTCAACTTGGTGAATCACATCAAATTCTCTGTGTGACCCACTTGCCACAAGTGGCTGCACAAGGTAATCATCACCTTAAAGTCAGTAAATCTCAGGCGGGTGATAAAACCCTCTCTCAGGTCATGCCACTTGGAAGATCTGAGCGAGTTGAGGAAGTTGCGCGCATGCTCGGCGGAGCAACGATTACCGACACTACACGTCGACATGCTCGCGAGCTACTAGAGCAAAACTAAACTAGTTCAGCGTCCGAAGGGGCCAGAAATATTTCTTGCCATAAAGTCAGCACTACCCCTCTTGCTTGATCCAGTTGTGGCTCAAGCCCCAAATCTACCCGCGTCTTTTCTGCACCGTCTAAACGTAAGCGATGTTGACGTGCCCGAAGCAAACGATAGGCATCCCCTACTTCTTGCGCTATTGAGACTTTAATTAAGCCCACCTCTCCAGCAATGCGAAGTAAAGCGATATTTCCCAGATTGCCAATCAGCTGTGGATGCGCGCTTGAGAATGCTAGAACTAAGAATTGCACGATAAATTCAATATCCACCATACCGCCAGCATCATGCTTCAAATCAAAGTCGGGGCTGGGGTTTGGATGTCCAGCATGAACCTTGCGACGCATCTCTAAAATCTCATGACGCAGTTGTCCAACATCACGCTTCTGACTTAAAACATCAAATCGCACGCCATCAAAGAATTCTCCAACCACTCTTGATCCTGCCGAAAATCTGGCTCGTGTCAGGGCTTGATGCTCCCAAACCCAGGCGGTGTTGTCGCCCTCCCGCATTTGGTATTTCTTAAATGCATCGGCATTTGTCACTAAAAATCCGGCAGAACCATTGGGACGAAGACGGGTGTCAATTTCAAATAAGCTGCCAGCTGATGTATAGGCGGTTAACCAGTTAATCATCCGCTTGGCAAGTAGCGCATAAATTTCTTGAGCAGCAAAATCCGTTTCTTCGGCTTGATATAAAAAAACCAAGTCTAAGTCGGAGGCATATCCCAACTCTTTACCA
>JBEGUE010000003.1:0-4145 GCA_041179045.1 Pseudomonadota bacterium | reverse complement strand
AGAGATTCCGTTCGCACTGCAAAAACTTGCTGAGACTGGTGAGTTTGATGGCTTGGTTGCCCTAGGCGCCATCATCCGTGGTGAGACTTATCACTTTGAACTTGTATCGAATGAGTCTGGTGCAGGCATTACCCGCGTTTGCCTTGAGTCTGGGTTACCAATCGCTAACGGGGTTCTCACCTGCGAGACGGATGAGCAAGCTCAGGTACGTGTTCAAGTAAAGGGCGCAGATTGTGCAAGAGCAGTTGTTGAAATGGCCAACCTGGCCCTAGCCCTCACTCCCGATATTGATTTTGAAATCAATCCTTCAGAAGCGTAATTCCTAAGATGAATAAAAACGTTCCCAGCCCACAGGCTGCACCTGGTGCCCCCAGCGGCACACCAAGCGCACCTAAGCGCTCACTCACACCCCGTCGTCGTGCTCGTGAATATGCTTTACAAGGCGTTTATCAAAGCCTAGTTATGCGCCGCGCAGGCAGTCTTCCTAATGCTGCGGCAATCGCCAAGCAGTTAGCCGAAGATCCTGGCTTTCGCCGTTGCCAGCATGATTTGTTTCAGGGTATTTTTGCTGGCGTATTAGAGCGCACAGATGAGCTAGAGGGTCTCATTACCCCAGCGCTCGATCGCCCTATTAACGAGCTGTCTCCTGTGGAGCACGCTGCCCTACTAATCGGTACCTATGAGCTGGCTATTGATTTGGCAGTTCCCTATAAAGTGGCTATTAATGAAGCCGTGGAATTAGCCAAAACATTTGGCGGCACTGATGGCCATAAGTACGTTAATGGTGTACTGGATCTCCTGGCCCAGCAGTTACGCAGCACTGAGGTCAACGCAACTTAAACGCCAGACTCAATTTGGATTTCACCCCCTGCGCTTCCAAGAGGTTCAGGGGGTTTATTTTGTCCATAGCTTTGGGTACTAATCCAAACTACACTCAGGGATAAAATAAAAACAACTTCTTTACTAAAGAGACGCCACCATGCAGAAAACCGACATCAGCAAATTACTCAAAGATCCAAGCCTATTTAAAGAAGAAGCTTTCATTAATGGTGCTTGGTTCAAAACACATTCCGGAAAAACTTTTGGGGTTCACAATCCTGCTACTGGAGAGCTGATTGCAGATGTCAGTAATCTTGAGCCAAACGATGCTGAGCGTGCAATTGAAGCTGCCGAGCATGCCTTTCAAAGCTGGAAGAGCAAAACCGGAAAAGAGCGCGCCCATGTCATGCGCAAATGGTTTGATCTGATTATTCAGAACACTCAGGATCTAGCCACCCTGATGACTCTAGAGCAGGGTAAGCCGCTCACTGAGGCAACTGGTGAAGTAACTTATGGCGCATCTTTTGTAGAGTGGTTTGCAGAGGAAGCAAAGCGGGTTGCTGGATCCATTCCAAGCACCACTTGGAGTGATAAGCGCATGATCGTCATGAAGCAGCCAATTGGGGTGTGCGTTGCCATCACGCCTTGGAACTTCCCCATCGCCATGATTACCCGCAAGATTGCACCAGCAATGGCGGCAGGCTGCACTATTGTGATTAAGCCAGCTGAACTCACACCACTGAGCGCACTAGCACTGGCAGAGCTTGCTCAGCGTGCCGGCGTACCGGCAGGCGTCATTAATATTCTGACTGCAGATGCCAATCAATCTATTGCGATTGGTAAAACACTCTGTGCATCGCCTACGGTTCGCCACCTGTCATTTACAGGCTCCACTGAAGTGGGGCGAATCTTAATGGCGCAATGTGCTCCTACGATCAAGAAATTGGGTCTTGAGCTCGGCGGTCATGCCCCCTTTATTGTTTTTGAAGATGCTGATATTGATGCAGCAGTTTCAGGCGCTATGACCTCTAAATATCGCAACTCTGGTCAAACCTGCGTTTGTGCAAATCGCTTCTATGTGCATAAAAATGTACAGGATGAGTTTGTCGAAAAATTTGCTAAAGCGATTCAAGTGATTAAGGTAGGTAATGGCATGGAAGCCGGCAATACCCAAGGACCATTGATTGAGCAGGCCGCTCTGGAGAAGGTGGAGAGGCATGTAGCTGATGCCATTAGTAAGGGCGCAAAACTCATTGCCGGTGGCAAGTCCTCTCCTTTAGGCGGCATTTTTTATGAGCCCACCATTTTGTCTAATGTGACCAATGACATGCTCATTACCTATGAAGAAACCTTTGGACCAGTTGCTCCAATCATGACATTTGAAAGTGATGAGGAGGCAATCAGATTGGCCAACAATAGCCAATTTGGATTAGCTTCTTATTTTTATAGTCGTGATATTGGTCGCATCTGGAAGGCTGCTGAAGCACTTGAGTACGGGATTGTGGGGGTCAACTCGGGAATCATCTCCAATGAGGTAGGACCATTTGGTGGAATTAAACAGTCAGGCTTAGGTCGCGAAGGAAGCGCCTACGGTATGGATGAATACCTAGAGCTCAAATATGTTTGTCTAGGCCTTTAAATCAATACCGGCAATAAATAAAGCTCTGTATTATTTTTTCCTGTAGACCAAGTCCCACACACCATGTCCTAACTTAATGCCACGGGTTTCGAACTTAGTGGTTGGTCTATATGCAGGTCTCTCGACGTATCCAGGATGCTTAGCCTCGAGCTGCTCAAGAGTCGGCTTGAATTCTTTAAAGGACTCTTTAGCAAGTTCACCCTCACTAGCAATATCAGCAACTGAAAAAGTTTCAATACGCATTTGCTCAGTAGAGGTATTTACTAGATCAGACTCCACATTTAAGACCAGTAGCATTTGCTCAGCGTAATTGTGCCAATCAGTAGCAAGGTGCAAATAGGCCCCAGGCTTTAAACGAGAAATCAGCAGCCTTACGAACTCTGCTTGAATCAAGCGACGTTTATGGTGACGCTTCTTATGCCATGGGTCTGCAAAATAAATATGAATACCATCCAAAGAATTGGGTGTAATCATTTTTTCCAAAACCTCAACCGCATCATGACGCATCAGACGCAAATTAGTGAGATTGTTTTCGCCAATCAATTTCAGCAAGGCGCCCACTCCGGGAGGGTGCACCTCAATTGCCAAGAAATCGTCTTCAGTACGCAAGGCAGCAATTTTAGCGGTGGTCTCACCCATGCCAAAGCCAATCTCCAGTATCTTCGGGCGTAAAGAGCCATTAAATGCATGGGGCAGATCTAGGACGGATTCTTGGAACGGAATTAAAAACTGAGGGCCCAGCTCATCTATGGCACGTTGTTGACCAGCCGTGGTTCGGCCAGCCCTTAAAACGAAAGAGCGAATGCGCTCAGTTCTTGAAAAATTCACGAGAGAAATACTTTCATACTTTATGGATTGCTTAGACTCTATTTCGGGAAAGGCGTATTCCAACCCGCTGAACGATAGGCATAAACTACTTCGCCTAGCACGATAGAAAGTGATGTCATAAACGATATCAATCCCAGCACAAATGTCCAAATGACATAAGTGGCCTGCAATGATCTTACTGCGCCAGCCTGAAAAAAGAATAACTCTAGAACCGTCAAGGAAATAAAGACACCGCTCAGTACGTCAAAGAAAATCGCAGCTGTACAAAGACGCCCCCTTACCTTTGCCTCATTAGCCTCTTTCATCATATGAGTCAAGATTGCTTGATCCTGAATCCCGCCCTCCTGAATACGATGCTGAATAGCACGCATACGATCCACTGAACGCGCTAAGCGAGCAGAAATGGCATTAATTAAGGTAGCTACTGCCGTCAATAAAAATACTGGGGCTAAGGCCAGTTGAATGTTATTCGTGATTGCGTCTATTGAGACATCCATGAAAATTCCAGTCGATCTGTTTATGTTTGTAAGAGTTATCTCAATGGGACCAAGCAACTAAACCACTATATGCACTTAATAGCACCAGCACACCAAAGACAATGCGATACCAGGCAAAAGGAATGAAGTTATGTCCTGCAACATAATGAATTAACCAGCGCACGCAAATGAATGCAGAAATAAAAGCGGCGATAAAGCCAATCACAATGGCCCAAACAAAATCACCCGAGAGGGGGACTGGATTCTTCCAAAGCTTGAGCAGTTCATATACGGTTGCCCCACCGATTACCGGAATGGCTAGGAAGAAAGAAAACTCCGTAGCTACTGCACGAGGCAGGCCAAACAACATACCGCCAATGATG
>JBEGUE010000002.1:0-6539 GCA_041179045.1 Pseudomonadota bacterium | reverse complement strand
TGAATTTTGGCTATCGGAATGTTTGGACTCCGCCAACACAAGCATCCGTTCAGAATAACCAGGCTTTCGTCCCCTCGGCAACCACCACGGATCAATACAATGTTTCAGGGCAATGGCCTATTACGCGTGAAGTATCTGTTTTGGGCCGCTGGGGTTACGATGCTTTAACGACCAAAACCCTCAATACGCTGGTTGCTTTAGAGTGGATGCGTGACTGTTGGACTTTACGCGGTGCTTACTCGCAGATGCTGAACACCTCGCAAATCACAACAACTCAGGTTTTATTCCAAATAGAATTTAGGGGCTTTGGTAGCGCTGGTAGCAATCCAGTTGATATCATGAAGCTAAATGTTCCTGGATATATGCCCACTTCCAAGCCTATACCACCTTCAATATATGAGAACTATCAATGATGCGTAGGAATCGATTTAACCAGGCACTTGCAGCCACAATTTTTGCTGGCCTTGCTTTGCTGTCTCAGTTCGTGTTTGCGCAAGATAGCTCAAAGATTTCAGCTGATAGCAAAATTCGGAATATTGATGGTGTTGCCGCAGTTGTGAATACAGGCTACGTGACACGTAAAGAAATTGATGATCGGATTGTTGCTTTGCAAAAGCAGGGAGGCAAACTCCCTGATGCCGCTACGTTACGCAAGACAGTATTAGAGCGCCTCATCCTTGAAAAAATTCAATTACAAAATGCTGAGCAAGAGGGTGTTGCGGTGAGCAACAAAGAGCTGGATAAGATTATTGGTGATATTGCTGCCAAAAATAAGTTAACACTTGCTGAATTAAAGGTAAAAATTGCCGCCACTGGTAGTACTTATGACCGCTATCGTCAAATGTTGCGCGATGATGTAGTGATTAGTCGTTATCGTGAGCGCGAGGTTGAGGGCAAGGTGAAGATTTCTGATGCGGAGGTAGACAACTTTATTTCTGATCGTAATCGTGAGGTGGCTGGTGGTGGAAAACCCGCGCGCTCAACCCCTGCTATAAAAGGTGAGCCAGAAGAGATCGATGTTGCGCAGATTTTTATTCCTGCCGATGCCAATGCTGGGGCTGGTGCTCAGGCTGAGGCAAAGAAGAAGGCAGAAGCCCTTTTACGTGAAGCCCGTGGTGATGTCGATTTCTTGCAGTTAGGCGCAATGGCTGCAAAAGATAATCCAAAAATTAAGTTTCAAGATTTGGGCTACCGTACCCCAGATCGCCTGCCGCAACTATTTTATGAGGCTGTCAGAAACACAGGTAGCGGGCAAGTTGCAAACGCTGTGGTGAAGAGCCCCGCTGGCTACCATGTTCTGAAAGTCTTAGATCGTCGAGCGCTAGTTGCTGGCGCCCCTGAGCCGCAGCAGGCTGCCCCTCAAGAAAGTCCTACTGCCCCACAAAATATTATGGTGACCCAAACTTTGTCTCGTCATATTTTATTGCGCAGTCGTGCGGGCTTGACAGACCAAGATGCTGAAAGACGCCTAGCAGGCTATCGCGATCAGGTTCGTGCAAAAACCGCTGATTTTGGCGATTTAGCTAAAAAATATTCTGAAGATGGATCCGCTGCCAATGGAGGTAATTTAGGTTGGATGGGTCCTGGTGATTTGGTTCCAGAATTTGATCAGGCAATGAATCGCTTACAAATAGGTGAAGTCAGTAATCCGGTGAAGACTGAATTTGGTTGGCATTTGATTCAGGTGCTCGAGCGTCGTGAAGCCCAGTTGACTTTAGAGAAGCAGCGCCAATTTGCCCGCGCAGCTATTCGTGAACGTAAGTTTGAGCAGGCCTATCAAGATTGGCTACGTGAGTTACGCGACACTGCTACGGTGAAGATTATTAACGCAGATGATCCAGCAGCCAGCCCCCGTTAATCTCGTCATTAGCTCTGGAGAGCCTGCAGGGGTTGGTCCAGAAGTCTCTATGGCAGCCGCATTGGCTTTCTTACAAGAGCAAGCCGCAAGCACAATTACTTTGCTAGGCGATAGCAGCTTATTTCCAGGCACCGCTATCCCTGAAGAACTATCAAATCGTTTTAAGTTGGAGCCTATTGCGTTAGCTTCTCCAGTAACTGCTGGCCAATTAAATCCTGCCAATGCTCAATATGTTCTGAGCATCCTTGATGCTGCTGTTAAGGGCTGTCTTGATGGTCGTTTTGATGCCATGGTGACTGCGCCAATACAAAAGAGTGTGATTAACCAGGGTAATACTTCAAATGTAGATTTATTTACGGGACATACGGAGTACCTAGCAAAGCTTTGCCATCAAGATCACGTTGTCATGATGTTGTGCGCGATATTGCCGGCTGGCTTATTGGGATTGCATGAGAACCGTGACCTTCGGGTTGCCTTGGTCACAACTCATCTGCCTTTAAGGGAAGTTCCGGGTACGCTCAGCCAGCAATATATTCTAGAAACAATTCAGATCGTCGATCAGGATCTTCGGACAAAGTTTGGTATTACTAAACCCCTCATTCGAATGGCGGGACTCAATCCGCATGCCGGTGAATCAGGTTATCTTGGTCGCGAAGAAATGGATGTCATTATTCCTGCTATTGAGGCTGCTCAGGATTTAGGTATTCAGGTAAGTGGACCTTATCCAGGAGATACGATGTTTGATGCTAAAGCTTTGGATAAGGTGGATGCATTTATTGCAATTTATCACGATCAAGGTCTAGCACCATTCAAGTTTGTCAGTTTTGGTGGTGGCGTGAATGTCACCCTGGGCTTACCAGTTATTCGCACTTCAGTAGATCATGGTACTGCGCTAGACATTGCTGGAAAAGGTCTTGCAGACTCAGGCAGTATGCTGGAGGCTTTGCGACTAGCCCATCAATTAGCGGTAAACGTAAAGAACGCAAAGAATCTATCAACATGACGCATCAAGCCCGCAAACGATTTGGTCAGAACTTTTTGCAGGACTCCGGAGTGATCTACTCCATAGTTGCAGCAATCAATCCCAGTGAAAATATGCACGTGATTGAGATTGGCCCCGGCCTTGGTGCATTAACAAGACCCTTATTAAGCAACTTAGATCACTTGGATCTTTTGGAGATTGACCGAGATTTAGTGGCCTACTGGAATCAAGAGAACCTTCAGGGCCTGAATGTGATTGAGGGAGATGCCCTCAAGTTTGATTTTCTGGAATGGGCCAATGCCCGTCCAGCCAATAGTGGCCTGTGTAAGGTGGTCGGTAATCTACCTTACAACATCTCCTCTCCATTACTCTTTCATCTTGTTTCTGCTGCCCATGCAATTGACGAGCAGGTATTTATGTTGCAAGCTGAAGTGGTTGAGCGAATGGTCTCTCAGGCCGGTGGTTCTGAATTCAGTCGGCTTTCTGTCATGTTGCAAGCGCGCTATGATATGGAGCAAGTTTTAGAGGTTCCCCCTGAGGCATTTGATCCTCAACCTAAGGTCAATTCTGCTGTAGTACGTATGATTCCACGCAGAGATTTCAACCTGAGTGATGCACAGTGGCATGCCTTGGAAAAAGTAGTAGCCGCAGCATTCTCTCAAAGAAGAAAAATGTTACGCACGAACTTATCAGCCTTTGCTGATCGACTATCTCTATCTGAATCTGAATTAAAAGCGCGTGCCCAAGATATTCCGGTGGAGCGCTATATTGAGTGGGCACAAACTTTAGCCCATTAAGCTTCTGGTTTTACTGGTAAGCAGTAGGATCAATCACCCGCATTTCAGCTTCAATCCATTTTTCTACTTCTTGATGAAGTTGCCCACCTGTTTTTCCAGTAGAGCTAATGGCGGGTCCGATTGAGAAGATCACTGTTCCAGGCTGTTTTAGAAAACTATTCTTAGGCCAGCAACGGCCAGCATTATGCGCAATCGGAATAACCAAAGCTTCAGTAGCGCTTGCCAGCCTTGCGCCACCCTTGCTATATGGCTTGTGAGATCCGGTAGGCGTTCTAGTTCCCTCTGGAAACAACAAAATCCATTTACCTTCACTTAAGCGTTTTTTTCCTTGACCAACCACTGAGATGGCAGCAGTTTCTTTGCTGTTGCGATTAATGTGAATCATCTTGAGCAAAGCCAAAGCCCAGCCAAAGAAAGGAATCCAAAGCAGCTCCCTTTTGAAAACAAAGCAAACCTGCTTGGGAAGCAGTGCGATATAGAAAATAGTTTCGTAAGCAGACTGATGTTTACTTAATACGACAACAGGTTTATCCAAAACTGCCATCATATTTTCCATCCCACGAATTTCGTATCGAATTCCGCAAAGGGGCTGCAAAATCCAGATGACGACTTTATTCCAAAGCCCAATAAAGCGATAGCGATTCTCTGGACTGAGGAATGGAAAAACTAGGATGCAAAGTACCGACCAGATCGGCGTGAATATCAGCAAAAAGAGAGTAAATAGGGCTGAGCGAATAAAAGTCATATTGGCATTAAACCTGATCTTGTAGGAGTGCGGTAGCAAATGCCATCAAATCTGCATGAATCTGCGTGCCCTCTGGGAGGCCGCCCTTATCTAAAGTCTTACTACCTTTACCAGTTAATACCAAGTGTGGGCTAGCACCTAAAGCAACGCCTGCCTGAAGATCACGCAAGGAGTCACCCACAATCGGTACACCCAATAAAGGCGTGGCATTCTGATTTTTCTTGTAGCGTAACGCTATCTCTTTCATCATCCCTGGTAGGGGCTTGCGGCAATCGCATGCATTGGCATCGGTATGCGGGCAAAAGAAAATACTATCGATATGGCCGCCTAAGGGTTTGAGCAACTTATCCATCTTGCTATGCATTGCATGTAGATCATTAATATTGAAATAGCCTCGCGCCAAACCAGATTGATTGGTTGCGACGGCGATTTGATAGCCCGCTTGATTCAGTAGTGCAATAGCTTCAAGACTACCTGGTAGCGGAATCCACTCGTCACTCGACTTCACATAATCATCGCGGTCTTCATTGATCACGCCATCGCGATCAAGAATGATGAGTTTAGAAGAGCTGATGCTCATGCTAATTTGCCGAGGTCGGCAATAAGATTCATTTTCTGGTGAAGTTGTTGCAGGAGAGCTAGGCGGTTATCGCGCAACTCTGGATTGGGATCCATCACCATGACATCGGCAAAGAATTGATCAATGGGAGCGCTTAGGGCTACGAGGGCTTTCAATAGATTCACGAACTGACGTTGCTCGTAGGCGGCAGTCAGTGTTGGAGTCAGTTTCTCAAGTGCCTCATAAAGAGAGATTTCAGCAGGAACTTGTAAGAGTTTGCTTGAGCAAGTTAATGGAATAGTGGCGGCATTCTTTTTCAGAATATTGCTGATACGCTTGTTGGCAGCGGCTAATTGAGTAGCTTCTGCCAAGGCGTTAAATTCACGTAATGCGGTCAAGCGATCAATTAAGTCATTGAGTTGGGCAGGTGATTGACTTAGTACGGCATCAATCTCTTCGGTAGTAAATGGCTTGCCAGCAACTGCTTGATCACGCAAGTAAGCGCGTAGACGATCAATAATAAAAGCGTAAATATCTTCAGCCTTCGCTTTTTCTTGAACGTCTTTTTGCGGAAATTGTTTGCGAGCCAGTTCAATTAAATCAGGTAGGCTTAGGCCAAGATTCTTCTCTAGCAAGAGCCGGCAGATTCCGAGAGCATGACGACGCAGGGCGTAGGGGTCTTTATCGCCAGTAGGTGCAAGGCCAACACCCCAAATACCCACTAAGGTTTCTAGCTTATCGGCAATAGCGAGGATGGTGCCTGTCTGAGTCTGTGGCAATGCATCGCCAGCAAAGCGAGGCATGTAATGCTCGCTACAGGCAGAGGCTACTTCAGAGTTTTCACCATCATGCGTAGCGTAGTAACGGCCCATGATGCCCTGGAGCTCTGGGAACTCACCAACCATATCGGTTAACAAATCCGTTTTTGCAATTTCAGCAGCACGGCTAGCAAGCGTCTCATCAGCCGATAAAGTTTTTGCAATACCAATAGCAATACCTTGAACACGCTTGGTACGGTCTAATTGATTGCCAAGCTGATTGTGATAAACCACTTTTCCTAGATCGGCTACACGAGATGCCAATGGGCGTTTTTGATCTTGTTGGAAGAAGAAGCGTGCATCGGAAAGTCTTGGACGCACTACACGTTCATTGCCTGAAATAATCGCTTCTGGTTTATCAGTCTGAATATTAGAAACGATCAAGAAGCGGTTACGTAACTTACCTTGCTGATCAGTTAAGGCAAAGTATTTTTGATTGGTCTGCATTGTCAGAATCAAGCATTCTTGTGGAACCTCTAAGAACTCTTGATCAAAGTGACACTCATAAATTGCTGGCCACTCCACTAAGGCAGTCACTTCATCTAATAGACTATCTGGCATCAACACTAAATCAGCACTAGCTGCTTTTAATAATGCAGACTCGATAAATTCACGTCGCTTATTAAAACTTGGTAATACTTTTGCTTTAGTAGTGAGGTCAGACTCATACTGATCTGCTGAGGCAATAGTAATGACGCCCGGGGCTAAAAAGCGGTGCCCTTCTGTTTGGTTTGCTGCATCAATGCCAAGTGCGCTGATATGCAATATTTTCTTGCCATG
>JBEGUE010000001.1:0-6684 GCA_041179045.1 Pseudomonadota bacterium | reverse complement strand
CACTAAAGCTTGGCGCAATCAATACTTCCACAAACTGCTTAGAAATCGCCTCAGCTGCCGCGCCATCACAAGGCACATTAAAAGCAATGATTCCACCAAAGGCTGAACTTGGATCTGTTTTGAATGCCTTTTGATAAGCCTCGAGGGCATTGGCAGCAACAGCTACGCCACAAGGGTTTGCATGCTTGATGATGACACACGCCGCAGCACCACCAGCATTACCAGTAAAGCTCTTGACGCATTCCCAAGCAGAGTCGGTATCAGCGATATTGTTATATGAGAGTTCTTTGCCTTGCAATTGTTTGTAATTCGCAAGCGCACCATCAACTGGATAGATATCTTTATAGAAAGCGGCTGATTGGTGTGGGTTTTCGCCATAACGCATCTCTTGTACTTTTTCAAAGGCAAGGTGCAGTGTTTCTGGATAGGCAGAACGTTTCTGATGATCGAGGTCATCACCCAGTGCAGATAAATAATTAGCAATCGCACCATCGTATTGAGCGGTATGGGCAAATACTTTTTTGGCCAAACCCAAATTGGTCTTATAAGAAACTACATTTTTATTAGCTTTCATTTCTTCGAGAACGGGCGCGTAATCTTCTGGAGAAATCAATACAGTCACATCTTGGTGGTTCTTGGCAGCAGCACGCAACATCGCTGGACCACCAATATCAATGTTCTCAACCGCATCTTCAAATGAGCAATCTGCTTTAGCAACTGTCTCGTTAAACGGATAGAGGTTAATCACGAGCATATCAATCGTATCGATGCCATGCTCTTTCAAGGCAGCCATATGCTCAGGGAAGTCTCTACGGGCCAACAAGCCACCATGCACCATGGGATGTAAGGTTTTTACGCGACCATCTAACATCTCTGGAAATTTAGTGAGTGAAGATACTTCCACTACGGGTAGATTATTTTCAGCCAAGAGTTTTGCGGTGCCACCAGTAGAGATCAGCTTGATGCCTTGTTCATGGAGGGCTTTAGCGAACGGCACAATGCCATTTTTATCGGAAACAGAGAGTAGGGCTGTACGGATCATATTTTTTCAGAAGGTGTAATTAATCAAGAATGTGCGAATGGGGTCTGCTTACTTCAAAAGCTGGTGTTCAACCAGTTTTTTGTGCAAGGTATTTCGATTGATGCCGAGATATTGCGCAGCCAAAGACTGATTCTGCTTCGCATGCTGCATGACTAATTCGAGCATCGGCTTTTCAACCACTGCGAGAACCATTTGGTATAGATCGGAGGGTGGTGTTCCTTTGAGATCGTCCAAATAGCCTTGGAGTTGGGTCTCAATACATTCAGTGATAGGGTGCTTATTAGTCATGGATTAATTAAATAAAAAAACTCAATTTAGGCTGCTTCTAAAAATAACAAACGATCTGAATGGGATTTCATTTCATTGAAAAAATCATTCACCATTTGTAATTGGGTTTTGCAATCATCGGCAGTGTTCATTTTTTGGCGAAAAGCATGGGAGTCACGCAAGCCCTTGCAGTACCAGCCAATATGCTTACGTGCTGTGCGCAAGCCAACGTATTCGCCATAGAACTCATAGTGATCAATCAGATGCGCATTCATGATCTCTTGAATCTCATTAATCTGCGGTGTCGGTAACTTACCACCCGTTTCCAGAAAGTGATTAATTTCACGAAAGATCCAAGGGCGTCCCTGAGCAGCGCGACCAATCATGATGGCATCAGCACCAGTTTCTTTTAAAACAAATTCTGCTTTTTCTGGAGTAGTGATATCGCCATTGGCAACTACCGGAATGGCAACACTATTTTTTACTGCGGTAATCGTTTCGTATTCGGCTTCACCGTGATAGAGATCGGCTCGCGTGCGACCATGAACGGTCAGCATGGAGATGCCAGATTGCTCGGCTAGGCGCGCAATATGAATCGCATTTTTATGTTCACGATCCCAGCCTGTTCGAATCTTTAAAGTTACAGGTACCGCATCAGGACCTACCCCAACAGCTTGAACTACAGCTTCTAAAATTTGCTGCACTAAAGGCTCATCTCTTAAGAGTGCAGAACCAGCTGCAACATTACAAACCTTTTTGGCCGGGCATCCCATATTGATATCAATGATCTGAGCACCGTTATCGACGTTGAGCTTGGCAGCTGCAGCCATCATCTGTGGATCAGCGCCAGCAATCTGGACTGCAATCGGATTAAATTCACCTTGGTGATTGGCGCGACGTTGGGTTTTCTCGCTCTTCCATAACAAAGCGTTAGAGGCGATCATTTCAGATACGGCATAGCCAGCACCGAGCTTTTTGCAAAGCTGACGAAATGGACGATCGGTTACCCCGGCCATTGGGGCAACAAATAATCTATTTGCAAGCAGGTGCGGGCCAATCTTCATGTGTTTCAGGCTATGTTCTAGAGGGCTTGTAGTGCTGAAGGAAAGGGTGACACTTTAGCACAGGTCGGCCTAAATCTGCCTAAAAAATAGGCAGATTGACTGATTTAGATTAAATCGGGAATGATTGTATTTTGAAGGCTATTTCAGCCTCTTAGCGCCTACCAAACATCATCTGGCGGGCTAAGGCTGTTTTGATGGGGGGAAGCCATTGCAGGGCTGATAAAGCCAATCCACGGCCAATCACAACAGGAAATAGATTGGAGGTAAAGATTCTGGCCATGAAGTCAGTGAGGCCTATGGTGGCTGAGCGATCGAGCTTGCGACTTTGAGCGTATTCCTGCAGAGTAGTTTCAATGGCCAAAGGCGTTTTTTTATCCTCAGGCTTGGAGAAGAGGGTGCTGAGTTTTTCTGCCAAGAGATAAGCATCCCGTAACCCGAGATTAAGACCTTGTCCAGCAACGGGATGCAAGGTCTGAGCGGCATTGCCAATCCAAACTTCGCTACCCTGAGTAATTTCTTTACGGTAATTAAGCCCTAGCTCGTAAAGTCGGCGATCTTGGATCTTGAGAAATTGTCCAACGCGTGAGCCAAATTCGGCTTGCAGGCTTTTCAGAAAATCAGCATCACTCAAGGCGAGACGTGCTTGTGAGGAGCTTGGAGTTCCGCACCAAATCAAGTTCAGGATATTGGGGCCATAGTGACTTGGTAGAACAGCCAAAGGCCCTTCAGTAGTAAAGCGCTCCCACGCTTCGAAGGGTGATGCATTCTCAACCTCTACTAATCCAACCAACGCTGATTGTTCATAGTCTCTGCCAGATTCCACCCAGTCTTGGGTTTTAAATAAACCACCTTCAGCATGAACTACGCATTTGGCTTGAATGTTTTCAACATCGGTGTTGGCATCGATATGTTTCCAAGCAAAATGAGGGCTATGGGCTTGAATGGCTTTTAAGGCTTTGCGCAGAGTGAGATGAATGTCACGATAACGAATGATGTGTCCTAAGGCTTTTTGACCAAGCTCTTCTCGAGTCATCAGAGCACGACCAAAGCGGCCTGCTTGCGAGACATGTACCCGATGAATATCGGCACACTCAGTAGGCCATGCATTAATGGTATCTAGCAACAGCTTGCTGCCGTGAGATAGAGCGACTCCCCTGCTATCGGCATTAGCTAAATCAGCATCATTTACAGGATTGCGGTCTAGTAGTGCGATCTTTGCTTCAGGAAATTTCTGCAAGCACCATGCTGTGCAGGCTAGGCCGACTGGACCACCACCCTGAATCACGATATCGAAGTTTTCAACGGACATGCTTGGCAATCTATCTTGTATTGGTAATGCTCTAATTATTTTTCATCAGTGCTTCGATTTCATCGGCTTTAACTGGCACGCCACGAGAAATCAATTCACATCCAGAATCGTTCACTACAGCATCATCCTCAATACGGATGCCGATATTCCAAAATCGTTCATCTACATCATCAGAAGGGCGAATATATAAACCTGGTTCGATAGTAAGCGCCATGCCTGGTTTAAGAGTACGCCATGGCTTTTCTGTAGAGCTTGGTGCTGTGGCAAGTGGTTCGCGATAGGAGCCAACGTCATGCACATCCATACCCAACCAATGTGAGGTGCGGTGCATATAAAAGCGACGATAGGCTCCGGTTTCGAGTGCATTATCCAAAGAGCCTAATTCTGAAAGGCTGAGAAGCTTTTCATCAAGTAAGCCTTGAGTGAGTACTTTGAGCGCTGCCTCATGTGGCTGCATAAATGTATTGCCAGGCTTAGTCATTGCGATGGCGGCTTCCTGCGATGCAAGCGTGATGTCATACAGTGCGCGTTGAGGGCCTGTGAACTTGCCACTTACTGGGAATGTGCGAGTGATGTCTGAAGCATAGCTATCAAGCTCGCAACCTGCATCAATGAGGCACAGATCTCCGTTACGCAGCTCAGTATCACCAGCGCGGTAATGTAGGATGCAGGAGTTAGCGCCGCCCGCAACGATGCTGTTGTACGCAACGCTCTGAGCACCGCTGTAGCGGAACTCATGAAGCAGCTCTGCTTCGAGATGATATTCACGCATACCCGGTTTGCAGGCTTGCATGGCGCGAATATGAGCACGTGCAGAAATTTGGGCTGCACGACGCATGATGTCAATCTCATGGACATCTTTAAAAAGACGCATCTCATGAATCAAACTCTCTACATCATGAAATTCTGAAGGAGGATTAACGCCAGCACGCGCCTGAGCTCGAACTTGTTTCATCCAATGGCGTAAGCGACGATCTATTTCAGCGCTTTCTGAAAGGCGAATATAGACAGCATCTTGGTCTGCTAATAACTCACCCAGTTTTTTATCTAACTCATGATTACTATGGGCATATTCCACCCCTAAGACTCCCGGTGCGGCGTCTGGGCCTAAACGAATACCATCCCAAATTTCACGTTCTGCATCTTTAGGCCTGCAAAAAAGATGTGATTCCAACTGGGGTTGTGCTGTTGATCCAGTGATCTGAAGTACAAGAGTCGCACCCGGCTCTTCAAAGCCGGTGAGGTAGAAAAAATCACTGTCATGACGATAGGGAAACTCACTATCTCGATTACGTGCTGTCTCGGCTGCTGTAGTGATGATGGCAATGCCTCCACCAGTTTTAGCGCAAACCAGTTTTGCGAGTTCAACTCGTCGTTGTTGGTAAATGACAGATTTATTCATTCGCTGCATTGAGTTCTTGTAATCGTTGGGGTGTACCTACATCGTGCCACGGTCCCGTATATTTTTCACCGGACACTCGATTTTTAGCCATAGCCCCCCTCAAAATGGGAGCGAGCTTGGCAGGTACATCTAACTCTAAGTCCTTAAAAAGGTCCCGGTGGTAGAGCCCAATACCAGAAAAGGTGAGTTTTTCAGCGCCATCCAGGGGTTCATTGGCTACCTGGGAGTCTTTAATATAAAAGTCACCCTCAGGATGCTGAGTCGGATTGGGAACCATCAACAGATGTGCCAAAGGCCTGCTTGACATGCTTCGTAAGTCAGAAGCTCGGTCTAAGAGCTGCTGAATCGGCAGATTTGGGCTAAAAACATCCCCATTGATGACCAGGAAGTAATCGCTTGGGTTCAGTAAAGGCAATGCTTTCCGAATGCCGCCCGCTGTTTCTAGGGCACTAGTTTCTGGTGAGTAGCTAATATTGAGCCCAAATTGGCTGCCGTTTCCCAGTGCTTCTTCAATCTTCTTGCCAAGCCAAGCATGATTAATCACCACATCCTGAATACCTGCCGCACTTAATGCTTCCAAATGCCAGGCAAGTAAGGATTTATTTTTGATAGTGAGAAGTGGTTTAGGTAGCTCATCTGTCAGGGGGCGCATGCGCTCACCTCGACCTGCTGCCAGTAAAAAGCATGGAATGAGATGAGACTTATTCATGATGGGCGACTATCCATTCTGGGCAGGGCGCGTCGATTCTAAAATGCGTGCCAAGGGCTTTAATTCAATATATCGATTGGCAGTCGCAATCGCATACTCAAGCACCAATGGAATATCTTTGAGATAGCCATCTTTGCCATCGCGATGAAATAATCTTGCAAAAATACCCAAGATCTTCAGATGTCGCTGTAAACCCATCCATTCAAAGTCACGATAGAACTGACCAAAATCGTTTGGCATAGGTAAGCCTACTTGACGACCTGCTTCCCAAAATTTAATGACCCAATCAATCACACGCTCTTCTGGCCATGAAATATAAGCATCACGCCAAAGTGAAGATGCATCGTAAGTGATGGGGCCATAGACTGCATCTTGAAAGTCAATTACACCTGGATTGTTTTTATCGGTCACCATCAAATTACGTGAATGGTAATCACGATGTACATAAACTTTTGCCTGCGCAAGATTGTTTTGAATAATCAGTTCAAATGCTTGCTTAATCTGCAAATTCTGAAGTTTGCTTAATTCGATGTGCAAATGTTTTCCTAGGTACCACTCAGGAAATAAATCTAGCTCACGTTTCAGCAATGCCTCATCGTAGTTAGGCAACACATCCGCTTGACTTGCCAATTGCATTTGTACCAATGAGTGTATTGCATCTTGATAGAGAGTGTCAGCACTCTCAGAATTGAGTTCTGCAAGGTAAGTTTTGGTACCCAGATCGTTGAGTAAAAGAAAGCCCTCAGCGACATTTTTTTCTAGGATTTTCGGGACATTTAAGCCGGCATTTTCTAGTAATAAATCGACCTCAATAAAAGCGTCCAAGGGCTCGTGTTGGGGTGGGGCGTCCATCACAATCAAAGTTGGAAAATCCGGGTTTTTGGACTCAAT